>JAQGJZ010000230.1 GCA_028290385.1 Enterovirga sp. | reverse complement strand
CTCACATCCACGCGCTGCCGGTCGGTTGGAGCCAGGTGATGTTCGCCGCCAGCGCGAAGCGCTGGGACAGCCTCGACCCGAAGGTGCGGGACTTCCTGACGAAGGAAATCGCCGGCCTCGAAGACCGGATCTGGAAGGCGACCGCCGAGGAAACGCAGCAGGGCTTCGACTGCAACACCGGCAAGGAAAGCTGCACCATGGGCACAAAAACCAAGATGACGTTGGTGCCCGTGAGCGATGCCGACAAGACGCTCTTGACCAAGGTCCTCAACGAGACCGTCGTGCCGAAATGGGCGGCCCGCTGCCCGGGCGATTGCGTCCCGGCCTGGAACGAGAGCGTGGGCAAGATCCTGAGCATCCAGGCGAAGGTGAACTGAGACGCAACCTCCTGGCCGGCCCATCCGGGCCGGTCAGCTTTGCCGGAGGACAGATTTCGTGACCCGCTTTCTTCATCACTGGATTGGCCTCGCCGATCGCCTTGCGACCTGGGCCGTGCGCATCGCGGGCGCCATGATGCTGGCAGCGGCCATCCTGGTATCCGTCGACGTGCTTCTGCGGAAATTCGCCACGCTGACCGTCGGCGGCGCGGACGAGCTCTCGGGCTACGCCTTTGCGGTGGGAACGAGCTGGGCGCTCGCATTCACGCTCCTCAGGCGGGCGAATGTCCGCGTCGACGCGCTGTATGCGCGGCTCCCCGAGCGGGTCGCGGCGATGCTGGACCTTCTGAGCCTCCTGTCGCTCCTTGTCTTCGTCGGCTATCTCACCTGGCGCGCGAGCCTCGTTCTGCAGGACTCGCTGCTCTTCTCGGCCCGCGCCACCACCCCGCTCGCGACGCCGCTCTGGATCCCGCAATCGCTCTGGCTCGTCGGGTTCGGGCTGTTCCTGTTCACGATCCTTCCGCTCATCGCGACGGTGGCACTCGCGCTTGTGCGGGGCGACCGGGTCACGGTTCGCCGTCTCGCGGGCGCCCGAACGCTGGAAGAGGAGGCTGTCGAGGAGAGGAGCCACACACTGGGCCTGCAGCAGCCCCTCGGCTTGGAGCGCTGAACGATGCTCGGCACCACACTTCTCATCCTTCTCGGGCTGCTCGCACTCTCCATTCCGGTTGCCGCTTCGCTGGGCGTGCTCGGGCTGATCCTCGATCGGCTTTATTCGACCATGCCGCTCAGCCTCGCGATGGGCGAGGTCGCCTGGTCCGCGGGCCGTGACTTCCTGCTCGTCTCGATCCCCATGTTCATCCTGCTCGGCGAGATCCTGCTCCGGTCCGGGGTCGCCGAGCGCATGTATGCTGCGCTCTCGAAGTGGCTGTCCTGGCTTCCGGGCGGGCTGATGCATTCGAATGTCGGTGCATGCGCCGTCTTCGCGGCGACCTCGGGATCCTCCGTTGCGACCGCCGCGACGGTCGGCACGGTCGCGCTGCCCTTGGTGCGGACCCACGGCTACAACGAGCGGCTGTTCCTCGGGACCCTCGCGGCCGGCGGCACGCTCGGCATCCTGATCCCGCCCTCGATCAACATGATCATCTACGCGGTGCTGACGGATACCTCGATCCCGAAGCTGTATCTCGCCGGGATCATTCCGGGCCTCGGGCTCGCGGCGCTGTTCATGCTCATCGTCGCGGTCGCCTGCACGATCCGTCCCGAATGGGGCGGCACGCGGATCCGCGCGAGCTGGGGCGAGCGCCTGGCGAGCCTGCCGCATCTCCTGCCCCCGTTTCTGATCTTCCTGGTCGTGGTGGGCTCGATCTATGCCGGCCTGGCCACGCCGACCGAGGCCGCCTCGCTCGGCGTCGTCGCCGCGCTGGGGCTCGCGGCCTTTTACCGCCGCCTCAGCGTCCCGATGCTGCTGGAGGTGTTCGAGAACACGATGCGCACGACCGCGATGATCATGCTCATCATCGTGGCCGCGTATTTCCTGAACTTCGTCATCACGGGGATTGGCCTGACCGGCCTGATCACCAGCGCGGTGGCCTCGCTGGGGCTGTCGAAATACGCGATGCTCGTCGCGATGGTCGTGTTCTACCTCGTGCTCGGCTGCTTCATGGAGACGCTTTCCATGATGATCACGACGATCCCGATCATCGTGCCCGTGATGGTGGCGCTCGGCTTCGACCCGATTTGGCTGGGCATCATCATCGTGATCCTGATCGAGGCGGCGCTGATCACGCCGCCGGTCGGGCTGAACCTCTATGTGGTCCAGTCGCTCCGGGCGAGCGGCAGCCTGAACGACGTCATTGCCGGCTCGCTTCCGTTTGTGGTCGCCATGATCGTCCTGATCGGCCTTCTGACGCTCATTCCCGATCTGGCACTCTGGCTGCCATCCCGTTTCCGGGGCTGAGGCCGGCTTCGAATCCGGGGCGTGAGCACGACGGCGAGGGCGTGGCCGAGGCGCCTTGGTGCGCGGGCTAGGATTTCTTGCGCAGCCCGCGCGTGAGGACGCTGCCCTTGGCGTCGAAGCCGTTGGCCAGGCCGAACTCCTGCAGGCCCGGTTCATCAGGGGAGACCAGGAGCTGGAGCTCCCCGCACCCGGCTGAGCGGGCGGCCTGTGCGCCCGCTTTCAGCAGCATGCGGCCAATCCCGCGGCGGCGCTCCTCGGGCCCCACGAGCAAGGTGCTCACATGCGCAACCAAATGGTCGCTCGCCAGCGTTCGAAACCAGTTCAGCACGATGAGCCCGCTGGGAGGCCCCCATTCCAGGGCCAGCAGAGCCGTTCCCTGCTCCTGACGAAGGGCTTCCAGCCGGGCCGTCAGGGCAGACGCGCTGATCACGACACCGGCGGCCGCCATCAACTCCGCGATGCCCGGGGCATCGGCCGGGGCGGCCGTCCGGATCTGCAACCCATACCGGCTGCCCAAATCGCCTCCCGGGCTTCCAAGCTCAATCAGACCGCAAGCGCGGCCGGGGCGTTGGTTCCATAGCGGCGCCCAGCCTGGATCGTCAGTCCCAAACCGACCGAGCCGAACGTATCCCCGTCGACGACGCGCGCGGCCGGAAGGGCTCTCTTGATGGCCGCGCGAGCGTGCGTGAGGCGCGTCGATCCGCCGGTGAGGAACAGCACATCGATGTCGTCCGGCGCGACCCCGGCATCCCGGATGCATGTGAGCACGGTTGCATGGAGACGCTCGGACAGGACGTTCGTCGCGGCGACCAGGTCCGGGCGGCCGATGCGCACCGCCAGGCCGGGCTCGATCCAGCCGAGCGCGATGTCCGCTTCGATCAGATCCGAGAGGTCGATCTTTGCGCGTTCGACGTCCATGGCCAGCGTGTGCCCGCGCTCCTGCGAGACGACGGAGCGGAAGCGCTCGATCAGCTCCGGCCGCGCGGCGTCGCGCTTGATCTCGTCGATCTCACGCCGGACCTTCGGGGCGTAGAGCCTGTTGATGCTCGACCACGTCGCGAGCTCGTGGAAGTAGGACGAGGGCACATCCAGACCCGCCCGCTTCGCCGGGCTCCGGAAGCCGAGTTCCGGCATCACCGTATTCAGGCTCAACAGCCGGTCGAAGTCCGTCCCGCCGACCCGGATGCCGCCATTGGCCAGGATGTCGCCTCTCCGGTCGCCCGATCGGCTTCGGGATTGGCCAATGCGGACGATCGAGA
Organism: Enterovirga sp.; assembly: GCA_028290385.1. Taxonomy (GTDB): domain Bacteria; phylum Pseudomonadota; class Alphaproteobacteria; order Rhizobiales; family Beijerinckiaceae; genus Enterovirga. The sequence goes on along the minus strand of JAQGJZ010000230.1, from coordinate 4,858 downwards.
AGTCCGAGGTGCCGCCGCCGATATCGGCGATCAGGGCGATCTGCTCGCTCGAGATCGACCGTTCGTAGTCGAGCGCGGCCGCGATCGGCTCGTACTCGAACGAGATGTGCCGAAACCCGATGCTGCTGGCGATCTCGTGCAGGGCCTCCTCGGCCTTGCGGTCGCCCTCGGCATCGTCATCGACGAAATGCACCGGTCTGCCGTGCACGACGCTCGTCAGCTCTCGCCCGAGCTCCGCTTCGGCCCGTGCCTTGACGGCCGAGAGGTAGCGTTCGATCACCCCGCGAAAGGTCACGCGCGAGCGGCCGACCGGGGTCGCCTCCTCGAGGAGAGGTCTCCCGAGCACCGACTTGAGGCTGCGCATCAGGCGGCCCGGATGCCCCTCGACATAGGCCGCGATCCCCGCCCGCCCGATGGTCGCGGTCCCGGCGGGCTCGAAGAAGATCGCGCTCGGGATGGTGACGTGCTCGCCTTCGAGAGCGACGAGGTGGGGGGCATCTTCGCACAGAACGCCAAGCGTGGTGTTCGACGTGCCGAAATCGAGGCCGCAGGACGACATGGAGGGGGTCAACGAGCTTTCAGGGAGGGCGCGGCGTCTAACAGGGTCCCAGGCGAGGCTCAAGGGAGCCCGCGGACCCTTGCGGCGTCAGGCCGCCTTGGCGCCCCGATACGTCGCGAAGACGCGCCGCCCGCCCGGCCCGAACAGCACCACCTGATAAGTCTCGGGCTCGGAGCCTTCGACCTCCATCCCGGGCGAGCCGACCGGCATGCCCGGAACCGCCAGCCCGGTCGCCTTCGGCTGCTCGCGCAGCAGCCGGCGGATCGCGTCCGCGGGCACATGGCCTTCGAGCACGTAGCCCGCGACCTGCGCCGTGTGGCAGGAGGCGAGGTCGCGCGGCACCCCGAGCTTCACCTTCAGCGGGTTCACCGGAGCCTCGCTGACGCTGGCCGGAAACCCGGCCGCGCGAACGTGCTCCACCCACGCCTCGCAGCACCCGCAGCTCGGGTCTTTGGTCACCCTGATCTCGGGCAGGGTTTCCGCCCGCACGCCGCTCGCGAAGGCGGATGCCGCCAAACCTGCCAAGAGGGATCGCCGATCGAGGCCCGCAACCATTGTCATCTCCTGTCCTTCATGCCGGTTCAGCGAACCACGGTGTTGGGCGCGCTAGCGGCCGCCGTGCCGGCGCAATGCGGATGGGCATCCTCCAGCGGATCGCGCTTCTTGTTCGTCGCGACCGGCGTGCCCGGAAGCTTCTCCACCCGAAGCGGGTGGTGGGGCCCCGGGATGCAGGTGCCCCGCTCGGTCCGGACCGGCGGGAGCTCGTAGGCGGCCATCGCCTCCCCGGCGGCGGCCGCGACGACCGCCACCGCCAGCCATGGCGCCTGCCGGGCTCTGCACCTCATGCCCGCCACCTCAGCGCCCACGCTGCTTCAGCCACGCCTGCATCTCGCCGATCTCGCGCTCCTGCTCCTTGATGACGGCCTCCGCCATCCGCTTCGTCTCGGGGTCCTTGGCGTGCTTCAGCGCGACCTTCGCCATGTCGACCGCACCTTGATGGTGCGGGATCATGTGCACGCGGAAGTCGATGTCCGGATCGCCCGTGAACGGCTGGTCCATGTTCTTCATCATGCGCATGTGCGCGTCCTTGAAGTCCTTGGTGGACGCCGTGTCGGCGTCCTTGGGCGCCATGTTCGGCATCGTTCCGGCCGAACCGGCGGTGCCGTGCGCGCCATGCCCCGTGTGGGTGGATTGCGCGGAGGCCGCGCTGGCGAGCGCTGCTGCGGCGAGGGCCGCGAGGAGTGTTCTCGTCTTCATGATGGGTCCTGGTCGGCATGGCCGGCGCGGCGGCCGGGTGTTGTCAGTTGTTGACGAAGCGGCCCTGGACGGCATGGCCGTCCGGCATGGTGGCGGAGACCACGACCCGGGCGCCCTTGCCGAGCGGCCCGGGGAGGGCGCCGACGAGCTTGTTCGGGGCGGCCGGCTGCAGAGGCACCGTCACGGTCTTGCCGCCGTCCTGAACAACCGCGCGGGCATTCTTCGAGCCGGCGGACTGGATGGGTGAGTTGTCCTGCTCGCTGAGAAAGATCGTGAGCTCCGTCCCGCTCGTGACGAGCTCCAGGTGGTGCCCGGCGCTGTCGATAACGGGGCCGCCATTCGGGCCCTTGGCGTTCTCGTGGGCGGCGGCGCTGGTGGCCAGCAGGGCAACGGTGGCGACGACGAGCAATCTTCTCATGGTCAGGTCTCCTGGGGGGGTCAGAAGGCTTCGGCGGGGGTGAGCGCGCCGTCGTGGCTCGCCCGGATGCGGTCGAGCGCCCGCTCGCCGAATGCGAGAAACAGGATCGGGGTCAGGAAGGTGTCGAGCAGCGTCGCGCTGATCAGCCCGCCGAAGATCGTCACGGCGACGGGATGCAGGATCTCGCGCCCGGGCTCGTCCGCCCCGATCAGCAGCGGGATCAGGGCCAGCCCCGCCGAGAGCGCCGTCATCAGCACGGGTGTCAGCCGCTCCAGGCCGCCGCGGATCACCGCCTCGCGCCCGAACGTCTCGCCCTCGTGGAGGATGAGGTTCAGGTAATGCGAGATCTTCAAGATGCCGTTGCGGGCCGAGATGCCGGCGAGCGTGATGAACCCGATCATGGAGGCGACCGAGAGCGGCTGCCCGGCGATCCACAGGGCCAGCACCGCCCCGATCAGCGCGAGCGGGATGTTGGCCATGACGATCAGCGCGAGCGGCACGGACCGGTAGCGCGAGAACAGCACGACGAAGATCAGCGCCAGGGACACTAGCGACAGCAGCGCGATGCGCAGCGTCGCCTCCTCCTGCGCCTGGAACGTGCCTTCGAGCGCCGCCACGTAGCCGGCCGGGAAGCGGCTCTCGTCCACCGCGCGCCGGATGTCGGCCACGATGGCCGCCATGTCCCGCGCTCCATCCGTGTTCGCCATCACGACGATGCGGCGCCGGGCGTTCTCGCGCAGGATCTGGTTCGGGCCGTCCGTCTCGGTCACGTCCGCGACGAGGTGCAGCGGCACCCGCCCTGACGGCGTCGCGATCAGGAGCTCGCTCAGCGCGGTGGTCGAGCGGTCGCCATCCGCGAGCCGCATGACCACGTCGAAGCGCCGGTTGCCCTGCACGATCTGCGAAACGATGCGCCCGTTCGACAGGCCCTCCAGGGCCTGGGTGATGGCGGCCGGGGTCAGCCCGTACAGCGCCGCGCGGCCGTGATCGACGTCGATGCGGAGCTGCGGGATCCGCACCTGCTTCTCGACCTGCAGGTCGACCAGGCCCGGGATCTTGGCCAGGCGCTCGCGCAGGCCGCCGGCGAGCGTGCGCAGGCTGTCGAGGTCGTCGCCGAAGATCTTCAGCGCGACCTCGGCCCGGACGCCGGATTGCATGTGGTCGAGCCGGTGCGAGATCGGCTGCCCGACATTGAGCACGGCCGGAAGCGGAGCGAGGCGCGACCGGAGGTCGGCCATGATCTCCTCCCGGCGTCGGTCCGACCGCTTCAGGTCCACGTCGATCTCGGAAACGTGGACGCCCTCGGCATGCTCGTCGAGCTCGGCACGTCCCGTCCGACGCCCCACAGAGGCGACCTCGGGCACCTCGCGCACGAGGCGTTCGGCGATGAAGCCCAGGCGATGGCTTTCCGCCAGCGAGATCCCAGGCTCGTAGGCGAGCGAGAGCAGCGCCGTGCCTTCGTTGAACGCGGGCAGGAAGGCGCGCGGCAGCGCGGTGGCGAACACGCCCGCCGCGACGACCCCGAGCCCGGCGGCGCCGAGGAGCGCCGCCCGGTGCCCGAAAGCCCATTCCAGCAGCCGGCGGTTGCCGCGCTTGAGGTGCCGGACGAGCCAGGCGTCACGGTGGCTGGACGCGGTGCGGCCCGAGAGCAGGTAATAGGCGAGAACGGGCGTCACCGTGATGGAGGTGACCAGCGACGCCAGAATGGAGACGATGTAGGCGACGCCGAGCGGCGCGAAGAGCCGGCCCTCGATGCCGGACAGCGCGAACAAGGGCACGAAGACCAGGATCACGATCATCGTCGCGTAGACGATGCCCGACCGCACCTCCTGGCTCGCATGCGCGATGACCCGCAGCACCGGCTCCGGATCCGCCTTTGTCCGGTTCTCGCGCAGGCGCCGGATGATGTTCTCCACATCGACCACCGCGTCGTCCACGAGCTCGCCGATCGCGATGGCGAGCCCGCCAAGCGTCATGGTGTTGATGGTCAGCCCGAACAGCCGGAACACCAGAACGGTGATGAGAACCGAGATCGGAATGGCGAGCAGCGAGATCGCCGTCGCCCGGACGTTCATCAGAAACAGGATAAGCACGACCGCGACCACGGCCGCCGCCTCGAACAACACGCTCCGGACGCTGTCGACCGAGTTCTCGATGAAGGTGGCCTGCCGGAACTGGACGTTGGTGGCCGTGATGCCGGCGGGCAGCGTCTTCTGGATGGCGCCGAGCGCTTCCTCGACCTTGCGCGTCAACGGCACGGTGTCGGCGCCGGGCTGCTTCTGCACCCCGATGATGACGGCCGGGTTGCCGTTGTAGCCGGCGTCGCCCCGCTTCACGGCCGCCGCGAACTCCACAAGCGCCACCTGGCGCAACAGGATGGGCTGTCCCTGGCCGGGCGCCACGACGGTGCTGCGCAGGGCCTCCAGCCGGTCCGTCAGGCCAACGTTCCGGATGAGGTACTCGCGCCCGTGCTGGTTGACGAAGCCACCCCCGGTGTTGGTCCCGAACCGCGCCGCGGCGGTCTCGATCTGCTCGGCGGTCACGTCGAGCGCCTGCATCGCGGCCGGGTTCGGGGTGATCCGGTACTGCCGGACCTCCCCGCCGATCGGGATCACCTGCGCGAC
>JAQGJZ010000189.1 GCA_028290385.1 Enterovirga sp. | reverse complement strand
CGGCCGACCCGCCATCGATCCGCAGCAGGGCGAGTTCGGCGACACCCACGACGGACGAGATCTTGCGCGTGAGCCGTCGCTCCTCCGACTTCGCCTGCGCTGCGCCGGCCAGCGCGCGGACCAGCGGAAGACCGAGGGCGAGCCAGACCCCGAGCGCGTCGGCGAGCCGGTCGGGCATGAGAAGCGCCGGCGTCTCGCCAAGGCGCAGCACCGCTCCGTCCTCGCCGGGCCGCAAGGCGAGGCGCGGCGCGACGACGCGAGCGTCCTGCTGTTCGAGCGCGCGCCGGTCGAAGGCGAGGACGAGGTCCGCCTCGGCCAGGTCCGGCGCATCATGCGTGCGGACCTCGGTGCCGGCCGCGCCGGCGAGCGCGGCCACGAGCCGCACCGCGGCTGCGGTCGCCGGGCCACCCGGGAGGATCAGCAGGCGAGGGCGGCGGATCTCGCAGGACGTGACTCCGGCGTTGCCGGCGATCGCCACGTCGAGGGCTCGCACCGTCTCGCCGGCGCCCCGGAGCACCGCCCCGGCGGGTGCGTCCTCGCCGATCCGGCGCGCCCACAGGCCCGGGGAGGCGCTGTCCTGCGCTTCCGCCAGCGCGCCCGTGATCAGCACCGTGTCCTCGGGCAGCACGGCGTCGCATCCGGCCGGCAGGGTGTCGCCAGCCTCGACGAGAGCCGGGACGGCCGGGAGCGGCAGCGGGGAATACGGGCTCGCGCCCAGCGTATCGGCCGAGGCGACCGCGTAGCCGCGTCGCAGCGCGACCGCCCTGGCCGGAACCGGGGCGGGCACGACGAGCGGAGCGGCCAGCATCGCGCCGGCGGCCTCGTCCAGCGGCACGCAGCGGCTCGGCACGGGCGCGGCACCGTCCAAAAGCTCCGCGAGCACGCGCGCGAGCGCGACCGGCAGGTTCGCCGGCGGCGGAGCGGTGTGTCTGAGGACGGAGGCCATCATGATTGGGGGTGGATTCTGGCATGCCAGGCTGGCGCCGGGAACCTCCTTGCGGCATCTGGCCGTGGCCATGTCCGAACCGGCCGAAACCCGCCTCGATCTCCGCGGCCTCAAATGCCCGCTGCCGACCTTCAAGACGCGGGCGGCGCTGGCGCGCTTGGGGCCGGGAGACCTCCTCGTCGTCGAGTGCACCGATCCCCTCGCCGGGATCGACATTCCGCATCTCTTGCGCGAGACCGGGGACGCGCTCGAGGCCCAGGAGCGCCAAGGCGCGGCGTTCGTGTTCCGCATCCGAAAAGCGCCGGTCAGGCCCGGGGAAACGGCCGGCTGAGATAGCGCGAGCCCGCCAGCCCGAAGCGCCAGGGCAGGTCCATGGCCTTCGAGATTCCGATTCGTGGTCCCTCGACCAGGGCTGGCGCCGGCCCGCTGTGCGGGAGGATCCGGAACGGCGGCGTGTCGAGCCGGGCTCCGTCATGGGCCATCGTGATGCCGAGCGCCTGTGTCAGGCGGCCGGGCCCCGCGCAGAGCGCGCGCGGGTCGTCCAGCCCGCGCCGGGCGCGCATCGCCTCGAGGCCGTCCGTCGGCTCCAGCGCGCGGACCAGCACCGCGCTGCCGCGCCCGCTCTCCCGGCATACGAAGTTCAAGCACCAATGGATGCCGTACGAGCGGTACACGTAGGCGCGGCCGGGCGGGCCGAACATGGCGGCGTTGCGGCGGGTTGGGCCCGAAAAGCTGTGCGAGGCCGGATCCTCCTGGTCATAGGCTTCCGTCTCGACGATCACGCCGCCGATCCCGCCGACGAGCAGCGTCGCGCCGACCAGCTCGCGCGCCACCGCGACCACGTCACGGGCGAAGAAGCTCTCGTCCAGAAGGGGCGTGCCGCCGGTCTGTGTTCCTGCGAACATTGATCTTTCACCCGCTCTGTCCATAGGTCGGACACGACGATGCGCTCCGGCCGCGCGGCCGAAGCCCGAACCGACAAGAAGGCCGCGATGTCAGTGCGAATCCTGGACGTGAAGGAGATCACGCAGCCGATCGCCTCGCCGATCCGCAACGCGTATATCGACTTCTCCAAGATGACGACGAGCCTCGTGGCCGTTGTCACCGATGCCGTTCGCGATGGGCGGCGCGTCGTCGGCTACGGGTTCAACTCGAACGGCCGCTACGGCCAGGGCGGCCTGATCCGCGAGCGTTTCCGCAACCGCATCCTGGAGGCCCCGCCAGAAAGCCTGCTCGACGACACCGAGCGCAATCTCGACCCGGACAAGGTCTGGAGCGCCATGATGCAGAACGAGAAGCCCGGCGGCCACGGCGAGCGCTCGGTCGCGGTCGGCACGATCGACATGGCCGTGTGGGACGCGGTCGCGAAGATCGAGGGCAAGCCGCTGTTCCGCCTGCTGGCCGAACGCCATGCCCGCGAGGCCAACCCGCGGGTCTTCGTTTATGCGGCCGGCGGCTATTACTACCCGGGCAAGGACGATTCGGCGCTGCGGGCCGAGATGCGCTCCTATGTCGAGCGCGGCTACAACGTCGTGAAGATGAAGATCGGCGGCGCCTCGCTCGACGAGGATCGCCGGCGGATCGAGGCCGTGCTCGAGGAGATCGAGGGCGACGCCCAGCTCGCCGTGGACGCGAACGGCCGGTTCGATCTCGTCACCGCCATCGATTACGCCCGCATGCTCCGGGAATACCCGCTGTTCTGGTACGAGGAGGCGGGGGACCCGCTGGACTACGCCCTCCAGGCGGCGTTGGCCGAGTTCTATCCCGGCCCGATGGCGACGGGCGAGAACCTGTTCTCGCACCAGGATGCCCGCAACCTCCTGCGCTACGGCGGCATGCGGGCGGACCGCGACTGGCTGCAATTCGATTGCGCGCTGTCCTATGGCCTGTGCGAATACTTGCGCACGCTGGACGTGCTGACCGGGATGGGCTGGTCGCCCTCGCGCTGCATCCCGCATGGCGGCCACCAGATGTCGCTGAACATCGCGGCGGGGCTGCGGCTCGGCGGCAACGAGAGCTATCCGGACCTGTTCCAGCCCTATGGCGGCTTCCCGGACGGCGTCGCGGTGGAGGACGGCACCATCACC
>JAQGJZ010000157.1 GCA_028290385.1 Enterovirga sp. | reverse complement strand
CCCGGCACAGGCCAAAGCCGCGAAAACCTTCGAATTCGTGGCCGCGGCCGAAGATCGGCATTCCGCCCAGATCCACGGGCACGGCATACGATGTGTCGGCGATGCGCCAGAGCACGGTTTCGTCGCTCCAGGTCGCCCGGCTGGCGATCGCCTCGCCGATGCGGCCCTCGCCGTCGATCGCGAAGCTCTCCACGACCTCGGCCCACGACAGACCGACGACCTCAGCGCTCTCGGGCCCGACCACGTCGGCGAGCGGCTGCGACATCGTCAGAAAGCGGCCCTCGCGGTCCATGCTCCAGATGAAGCGCCGCCGACCCTGCCGGCGCACGCGCTCCACGAAGGGCGCCGGCTGCGGCTCCGCGGCGGCGCGGGCATCCTGCCCGGCCTCGACTCGCGCAGGGAGATCGCCGTTGAACACCGTCAGGAGCACCGTCTCGTCATCGACATCCAGCAATCGGCAGGCGAGTTCGGCGGGGCTTTCCGCCTCGGCATCGGAAAACCGGATGCGTTCGATCCGCATGCCGGCACGCGGCGCCAGGCCGCCGGCCAGCGCGGCAAGGCGCGCATGGCCCGGGAACGCCCGGGTGAGGCGACCCTCTTCGTCCGCCACCAGACGCGCGAAGTCGCGCGCCGCGGGCGAGGTCCACAACACACGCTCCGCTCTCCGATCCCAGGCGACGGCGCGCGCCTGCGTCCCGAGAGAACCGGCAAGAGCCGGGTCTCCCGAGAGCGCCGCAACGGCCGCCTCGATCCCCTTCGTCACGATCCCGCTCAAACACACAACACTGCCGACATGACGAGAAAGCAAATCGGCGCGCCGAAAGCGAGCCTCGGGCGGTTGCGGACCCGTTTACTTGCAGTCAACGTTAATCGGCTGGCAGCGCATTGTCTTTTTGCGCTGCACAATGTAAAGGTGCGGCGCACAAACATAGGAGGAAGACGTGGCCAATCAGGGCATGAAATACGAAATTCCGACCGAAATGCGGGACTTTGCCGAGAAGAGCGTCGAGCAGGCCCGCAAGGCTTTCGACGGCTTCCTGACCGCCGCCCAGAAGGCGATGGAGACCTTCGAAGGCTCGAGCTCGTCGATGCAGTCGAGCGCCACGGACGCCACCCGGCGGACCCTCAGCTTCGCCGAGCAGAACATCCGGGCCGCTTTCGACCATGCCCAGGCCCTCGTTCGGGCGCGGGACATGCAGGAGGCATTCCAGCTGCAATCCGATTTCGCGCGCAACCAGTTCGCCGCGATCCAGGGCCAGATGAAGGAACTCGGCGACCTCGCGTCCTCGGCCGCCCGCACGGCTTCGACCAACGCCGCGAGCGCGGCAGGCCAGGCGGCGGCGGCGGCTCGCAGCGCGGCCGACCAGGCGACGGCGGCCATGACCCCCAACATGAAGCCCAACCGGGATCAGAACCAGATCTGACCCCGCAGGAGCGATCCGAAGCCCAGGCCGGACGGAGACGTCGGCCCGGGCTTCGCCTCATATCAGGCGACTCGGCGCACCCAGTCCCGGCCGGTTGCGGGGACTTGTTTTAGGCCTAAAGTATCCGGACTTGGTCGCCGGAGGCGGGGCATGCGGATCGCGGTCGTGGGCGGCGGGCCCGCCGGGCTCTATTTCGCCATCCTGATGAAGAAGGCGCGGCCGGCGACCGAGATCACGGTCTTCGAGCGCAACCGGCCCGACGACACGTTCGGCTTTGGCGTTGTCTTCTCCGACGCGACACTCGACACCTTCGAGCGCTACGACCCTCCCAGCTACGCGCGCATCACGCGCGAATTCGCCTATTGGGACGACATCGCGGTCCATTTCAAAGGGACCGTGCACCGCATCGGCGGCAACGGCTTCTGCGGCTGCTCGCGCGGCGCCCTCCTTCTGATCCTGCAGGACCGGGCGACGGCGCTCGGTGTCGAGATCCGGTACGGGACCGAGATCCGGGACGAGTCCGACTTGCGGGACTACGACGTGATCGTGGCGGCGGACGGCATCAACAGCCTGTTCCGCCAGACCCATGTCGAGCATTTCCAGCCCGAGACGGACCTGCGGCCGAACAAGTTCGCCTGGATGGGCTCCACCCGCCCGCTCGACGCCTTCACGTTCCTGTTCGAGGACAGCGCGTGGGGGCCGTTCATCGCCCACGCGTACCAGTACGAGCCCGGGCGCTCGACCTGGATCTTCGAGACCGATCCCGAGACCTGGCGGCGCGCCGGGCTCGACCGGTTGGGCGAGCGGGACTCGGCGGCCTTCTTCGAGCGGATGTTCGCGCCCTTCCTGGAGGGCCACCCGATCCTGACCAACAGGTCGATCTGGCGCTCCTTCCCGATGATCCGCTCAAAGCGCTGGGTGAAGAACAACATCGTTCTGGTGGGCGACGCCAAGGCGACGGCCCATTTTTCCATCGGGTCCGGCACCAAGCTCGCCATGGAGGATGCGATCGCGCTGTACGAGGCGCTGGTCGGCAACCCGGATGTCGAGACGGCGCTCGCCGCCTACGAGACCGGGCGGCGCGAGGAGGTCGAGAAGACGCAGCACGCGGCGGACGTCTCGCTCGTCTGGTTCGAGCATGTCGACCGTTT
>JAQGJZ010000153.1 GCA_028290385.1 Enterovirga sp. | reverse complement strand
CGGCCGGCGAGTTCGGGGCGGTGCAGCGCATGAAGCTCTTCAAGCTCGCCTGGGATCTGGTCGGCTCCGACCATGCAAGCCGTGCGACCTCCTACGAAAGGTTCTTCGTCGGGCCGGCCTTCGCGGTCCGCAACTACAACTTCGTCAACGCGCCCTGGGATGAGCTGCACGCGATCCCCGAGGGGCTCATGGCGACCTATGACGTACCCTCTGCCGAAGCGGGCCCGGCCCGGACGGCCTGACGGGAGGACGCGACATGCAGAACGACTTCACCAAGGGCGTCGCCCTGGCGCTCGCGCCCGAGGACGGCCGCTCCTTCTGGCAGCCCCTGCCCTCCACCGGCTACATCACGGCCAAGATCACGCCGTACAATTCGCCCTACGACAATCTGGCGACAGGCATCCAGGTGCTCGAGCCGGGCACGCACATTCGGCGGCACGCGCATGAGCGAAGCCACGAGATCCTGTTCTGCTACCGGGGCGAGGGCTACGCCGAGCTCGGCGACGAGCGCCATGCGCTGGTCGAGGAGAGCATGCTGCTCATCGGCCGCGGCGTGCAGCACAAGGTCGTCAATACCGGCGCGAGTCAGATGCGGCTCATGTGGGTCATCTCGCCCGCCGGCCTGGAAGACTGGTTCGAGGCCATCGGCCGGCCTCGCCGCATCGGCGAGCCCATGCCCGCCCCCTTCCCGCGCCCCGACAATGTGGGAGAGATCCAGGCGCGCCAGCGCTTCATTCCGGCCGATCGCGACTGACAACACTGCCCGTTTCGAGAGCACAGCGCCGTAATCTCCGGCTTGACCGCACGAGGCCGGACGTACCTAACTGGATTAGCTAGTTTCAAAAATCATCACCGGAGGGTAGCCATGAGATCGAGACTGAGTTTGGGTGCCGCGCTGTCCCTCGCGATGGCTGCCGTGCCCGCCGCCGCGCAGGATCTCGTTCTCGGCTTCTCGACGGCGAAGACCGGGCCCTATGTGAGCCTGGCGAGCGCCAACGAGATCGCGGTCGAGATCGCGGTTCAGGAGATCAACGACAAGGGCGGCGTGAACGGGAAAAAGCTGCGCGTCGTCAGGTTCGACACGGGCGGCGATCCCAAGCAGGCCGCCCTCGCCGTCCGCCAGTTCGCGGAAGACGACAAGGCGCTGGCCGTGATCGGTCCGTTCAGCTCGAGCGAGGTTCGGGTCGCCTTCCCGGCGGGCGAACGCCTCAGCATCACGCAGATGTCGATGTCCTCCTCGGCGCCCGGACTGACCAAGGGGTTCCAGTTCGCGTTCCGCAACACGACCGATGAAGGCGTGATCATCGACCAGGTCCTGGCGACCCTGAAGGACAAGAAGCTGCCCGCGGCCACCGCGGCGATCGCGTTTGCGACGGACGACATCGTGTCGAAATCGGTCGGCACCGCCGTCCTGCCGAGCGTGTTCAAGAAGTACGGGCTCCCCGTCCAGGGCACGACCGACTTCCAGTACAACGCGTTCGACCTGTCCCCGCAGGTGTCGCAGCTCGTGCGGCTCAACGTCGACATCGTGGGCCTGGGCTCGCCGCCGGAGGCCGCGATCAACCTCGCCAAGGAAGCGAAGCGGCAAGGGCTGAAGAGCCGGATCATCGGCGGCGCGACGGTCGCCGATCCGGACCTCCCCGCCCGCATGGATGGCGCCGGCGACGGCCTGACGATCGGCACCACGTATTTCGCCGACGTGAATGACCGCACGCGCGCCTTTGCGGCCGAGTTCGGCAAGCGCGCCAAGGCCGCGAATTACCAGCGGACGGAGCCGAACCAGATGGATGCGGCGTCCTACGACATCGTCCTGCTCTACGCGGAGGCGATGAAGCGCGCGAACATCACGGGCGACGCCGCGAAGGTCGCGGACGAGCGCAAGCAGCTGCGCGACGCGCTCATGACCCTGAAGGAGTTCCCGGGCGTCGAAGGGCCGCTGACGTTCAACGCCGAGCGCGACATGATCAAGCCGATCTACATCGTCGAGGCCCGGGACAAGAAGTGGAACCTGCTCGACACCCGCATGGCGCAGTGACGGCAGCCGTCGCGCAGCCGATGTGAGGCGACAGGGGGTGGCGGGTATCCCGCCGCCTCCGCCCTGCCGTCAGGTCTCGTTCCAGGCCTGCAGGGCAGCATCAACGCCGGCGCCGGGCGGCGTCGGATGTCCCGAGGCGCGCAAAACCGCTTCGAGAGCGCCGAGCGTGATCAGGACTTTGTGCTTCATGGCGTTGTAGCCCATCGCTCCGATGCGCCACACCTTGCCGGACAGCGGCCCGAAGGCCGTCCCGATCTCGATCTGGTAATCCTCCCGCATGCGCCGCCGGACGGCCTCGCCGTCCACCCCGTCCGGGATGAGGATGCCGGTGACGTTGGTCATGCGGTAGCGGTCGTCGCCGAACACCGTGAGGCCCATGGCGCGTGCGCCGGCCGTGACGGCCCGGCCCGCCGCCGCATGGCGGGCGAAGCGCGCCGGGAGCCCTTCGGACAGCACCACGCGCGCGCATTCCCGCGCCCCGTAGAGCATGGTGGTCGCCTCCGTATGGTGGTTGAGGCGCTTCTCCGACCAGTAATCCATGATCATGGCCAGATCGAAATAGTTCGACCCGATCCGCGGCCCGTCGGCGTCATCCAGATCATCGGCGCGGATGCCCCGTTCGACGTGCCGGCGCGCGAAGATGCGTGCCGCCGCGGCGTCCGACACCGTGATGGGCGACGAGCCGGAAGGGCCGCCGAGGCATTTCTGCAGCCCGCCCGTGACGACGTCGACGCCCCAGCGGTCGGCCGCGATCTCCATCCCGCCGATGGTCGCGGTCGCGTCCACATAGGAGAGCGCACCGTAATCCCGGCACAGCGCGCCGAGCCCGTCGAGCGGCTGAGCCATGGTCGTGGAGGTATCCCCATGGACGGTTGCTACGAGCTTTGGCGCGAACCGCGCCATCGCGGCCCCGATCGCATCGAGGGGGACCACTTCGCCCCAGGCGGCGTCCACCGTCTCGATAACCGCGCCGACGCGCTCCAGGATCTCCCGCAGCAGCAGCCCGAAGCGGCCGAAATTGACCACCAGAACGCGCTCGCCCGGCGCAACCAGGCTGACGAGCGCGGCCTCGATCGCGGCGCGCGCGGTGCCGTCGATCAGAAACGTCCAGCGGTTCTCCGTCCCGAAGATGGGGCGGTAGAGTTGCATGACCTGGTTCATGTAGGCCGTCATCTCGGGGTCGAATTGCCCGAGGAGATCGGCCGACATGGCGCGCAGCACGCGTGGGTGCGCGTTCACCGGGCCGGGGCCCATCAGGAGCCTTTGCGGAGGGTCGATCTCGCCGAACCAGTCGCTCACGAAGCGCACTCCCTCACCCGCCCGGTCAGGCAATCGGCCACCGTTGGTCCTCGGCGCCCAAGCCGGGGCTGCCGGCCCGCCGCCGCGTGTCAGATCTAAGTAGCTTTCGCGCGGAGCGAGGGCCAGTGGCCGAGTGGGCCGCAGCCGCGCTCGTTCTGGAACTCGTTTGCGGATCTGCTAGAGTGCGGGTTCGTCGACGACGTGACAGCCGAGCAGCATCGACCTGGTAAAGGTCCGGCGGCGGTCGTTGCTTCGCACATCGTCCGCCGCCCGGGCACGGTTTCTGACACGCGGCCCGGCATCAGCACGCTCCACGCCGGCACATGGCCATCCGCAAGTACATCCTTGAGCTCGACGCTGCCCCGGAACGGCTGGACCGGGCTCTCGCCGCAGCCTGGCCCGACCTGTCGCGCTCACGCCTGCAGGCGTTGATCCGGCAGGGTCAGGTGCGGCTGGACGGAGACCTGGTCTCCGACCCCTCGCACAAAGCAACGGCCGGGGCGGAGATCGTGCTGGACGAGCCGCCGCCGGCACCCGCCGCCCCTGCCGCCGAAACAATCCCGCTGCAGATCGCCTACGAGGACGATGATCTCGTCGTGGTCGACAAGCCCGCCGGGCTCGTGGTCCATCCCGGTGCGGGCAACGAGAACGGCACGCTGGTGAACGCGCTGCTCGCCCATTGCGGCGCGAGCCTCTCCGGGATCGGGGGCGTGATGCGGCCGGGGATCGTGCACCGGCTCGACAAGGACACGAGCGGCCTCCTGGTGGTCGCCAAGAACGACCTCGCCCACCGCGCGCTGGCCGAGCAATTCGCCGATCACGGCCGCACGGGACCGCTCGAGCGCGCCTATCTGGCGTTCTGCTGGGGGCTCCCCGAGCCGCGGCGCGGCACGATCGAGGGCGCGATCGCGCGCAGCAACGCCAATCGCGAGAAGATGGCCGTAGTCGCCGAGGGGCGCGGGCGCCACGCAGTGACCCATTACGCGGTCGAGGAGGTTTTTGGGGCGGCCGAACCCGTCGCAAGCCGCATTCGCTGCCAGTTGGAGACGGGCCGGACGCACCAAATCAGGGTTCATCTCGCTTTTGTGAAGCACCCGCTTCTCGGCGACGACGTGTACGGCGCGGCCTTCAAGACCAAGGCGGCCAGGCTGCCGGACGAGGCGAAGCAGGCGCTCGCAGCGCTGCGCCGCCAGGCGCTGCACGCGACGCTGCTGCAATTCGAGCATCCGCGCACCGGCACGACGATGCGCTTCGAGAGCGACCTCCCGCCAGAGTTGCAGCGATTACAGCACGCTCTCGCGATGTGCGGTCCCGCACAGCGCTAGATTTACCAGCTGCCAAGCTGAGACGAAGGTCCCGCTGGCGCGTTATGGCCGCAACGGCAGACGGCGTCGCCCCTGTTTAGCCACGGTCCCCATCACTATATGCGTGGGTCACGCGGCCGCCGCACGGGGCCGCCGTGGGGCCTGCTCCAACGGGGGGCCCCGAGGAGGTAACATGGCATCACTACCGGTACTCGCCGGCGAAGGCGGGCTGTCGCGGTATCTCAATGAAATCCGCCGGTTCCCCATGCTGGAGCCGAGCGAGGAGTTCATTCTGGCCAAGCGCTGGCAATCAGATGGGGATCGCGAAGCCGCACACAAGCTCGTGACCTCGCATCTTCGGCTCGTCGCCAAGATCGCCATGGGCTATCGCGGCTACGGCCTGCCCATCAGCGAGGTCGTGAGCGAGGGGAATGTCGGCCTGATGCAGGCCGTCAAGCGCTTCGATCCTGACAAGGGTTTTCGCCTCGCGACCTATGCGATGTGGTGGATCAAGGCCGCCATCCAGGAATACATCCTGCGCTCGTGGTCGCTCGTGAAGATGGGCACGACCGCGAACCAGAAGAAGCTGTTCTTCAACCTGCGCAAGGCGAAGGGGCAGATCTCGGCGCTCGACGAGGGCGACCTCCGGCCCGAGCAGGTGCAGCAGATCGCCACCAAGCTCGGCGTGACCGAGCAGGACGTGGTCGACATGAACCGCCGGCTCGGCGGGGACGTGTCGCTGAACGCCCCGCTTCGCGAGGAAGGCGAAGGCGAGTGGCAGGATTGGCTGGTCGACGAATCGGCGACCCAGGAATCCGTG
The DNA here is from genome assembly GCA_028290385.1 of Enterovirga sp. Classification (GTDB taxonomy): domain Bacteria; phylum Pseudomonadota; class Alphaproteobacteria; order Rhizobiales; family Beijerinckiaceae; genus Enterovirga. The sequence continues at coordinate 630 of JAQGJZ010000153.1, read as the reverse complement.
CTCGCCAATGCCCAAGAGGGCTCGAACCGCCTGGCCGCCCTGCGTCAGGCGCTCGACGTGCTCAATCCGCGCGAGCGGCGCATCTTCGAGGCGCGGCGGCTGGCGGACGACCCGATCACGCTCGAGGAGCTGTCCGGCGAGTTCGGCGTGTCGCGCGAGCGCGTGCGCCAGATCGAGGTCCGCGCCTTCGAGAAGGTGCAGGAAGCCGTGAAGAAGAACCTGGCCGCCCGCGAGGCGGCCCATCCTCAGCCGGCCCTGGCCGGCTGAGATCTCCCGGCAGGCGCCGGCCTATTGCGCGGGCAACTGGCCCCAGGCGCGAAACGCGTCGTAGAACACCCGCTCGCCCGAAACGCCCTTGTCGAACAGGAGGGCGGCCTTCTGGCCTGACGCGAAGCGGATCGGCAGTTCCATCCAGTTGCGCCTGAGCAGCAGCTCGGTGTTGCGGTCGACGTCCCCACGCAGGTCGGACAGGCCGATCAGGAACACGTTTTCCTTCACGGGCACCGGAAGCCCTGCGACCGACACGCCCCGGATGGTCTCCTCCGGCCGCATCATGGGCAGGGCGACGTCCCGCACGACCCGCGGCGGCGAGCCGTTGACGGGGGCGTTCACGAAGGTCAGCTCGATCGT
>JAQGJZ010000148.1 GCA_028290385.1 Enterovirga sp. | reverse complement strand
CTATGGAAGTGCTTGTTATCGGTGCCGGTGTTGTCGGCCTTGCCTGCGGCCGGGCCCTCGCCCGCAATGGCCATTCCGTGATCGTCACCGAGCGGGAAGGCGGCATCGGATCGGGGGTGTCCTCGCGGAATAGCGAGGTGATCCATGCCGGTCTCTACTACCCGACCGACTCGCTGCGGGCTCACCACTGCGTGAAGGGCCGGGAGCTCCTCTACGAGTACTGCGCGAGCCATGGCGTGCCCGCAAAGCGCTGCGGCAAGCTGATCGTTGCCACCTCCGAGTTGGAGGTCTCGAAGATCGAGGGCATCTACGAGCAGGGCCGTGCGAACGGTGTGCGCGGGCTGTCAGTGATCGATGCCGAGCGCGCCCGAAAGCTCGAGCCGAACATTTCGTGCGTGGCCGCGCTGCTGTCCGAGGAGACCGGGATCGTCGACAGCCACGCGCTCATGCTGGCCCTCGTGGGCGATATCGAGGATGCGTCCGGCAACGTCGCCCTTAACTCCGAGATCACCCGCCTGACGCACACCGCGCTCGGCTGGGAGGTGGAATATGGAGGCTCCGAAAGCGGGACGATGACGGTGGACGCCGTCGTGATCGCGGCCGGGCTCGGCGCCCAGGGCGTCGCCCGCGCGACGGACGGCTACCCCGAGGACCGGATTCCGCCGCTCGTCTACGCCAAGGGCAACTACTTCGGCTGCCTCGGGCGGCCGGCCTTTACGCGTTTGATCTACCCGGCCCCGGTCGATGGCGGGCTCGGCACGCACCTGACGCTCGACCTCGCGGGTCGGATGCGGTTCGGGCCCGATGTCGAATGGACCGACACGCTCGATTACGAGGTCGACCCGGCGCGCGCCGAATCCTTCTATGCGTCCATCCGGCGCTACTGGCCCGGCCTGCCGGACGGCGCCCTCGTGCCGGATTACGCCGGGATCCGGCCCAAGCTGACGGGCCCCGGCGAGAAACCGGCGGATTTCATGATCGAAGGGCCGGAGGCGCACGGCCTGCCGCGCCTCGTCTCCCTGTTTGGCATCGAAAGCCCCGGCCTCACCTCGGCCCTGTCGATCGCGACCGAGGTCTGCGAAAAGATCGGCGACTAGGCCTCAGGCGGCGGCCGGCAGGATCTTCCGCGCCAGGAACCGCATGACCTGCGGGCCGAGGTAGATCGGGAACTGCGCGAGCGCGAAGAACAGAAAGGCGGTCTCGGGCGCACTCGCCCCGAGCGCCGCCACGAGCAGGCCCATGTTGCGGTGGCCGGTCGCATAGCCGAGCACCACCCGCTCCGGCGGCGGCACGGCCCGCAGGATGGCCCAGGCCGCCGCAAAGCCCGCGACTGAGAGGGCGACGGACAGGCCCAGATACCCGGCGACCCGCGCGGGCTCCGTCACTACGGCGGCCAGCACGCCGTCCATCGCGGCGATCGCGAACAGGCCGTACATCAGCACGCCGACACCATCGAGGCTGCGCGAATGCGCCTGGATCAGAGCCGGGCCGAGCAGCCGGCGCAGCACGATGCCGGCGACCAGCGCTCCGCCAACGAGCCCGACCAGGCGCGTGATCAGGATCGTGACGTCGATCGGAACCGCCCCGCCCGCAACAAAGTCGGCGAGGATTGGCGCGAGCAGGGGCGCGGCGAGCGTGGCGATCAGGACCGTGGCCAGGATCAGGGCCGGCTCGACCCCGAGCAGCATCGCGACCGCGGGCGACGACATGATGGGCGGCGCCGCGGCGTAGAGCGCAAGCCCGAGACCGAGGCCCGGATCGATCAGGTCGGGCCCGGCGACCTGCTTGGCGAGCAGCACCAGAAGCCCCGGGGCCGCAAGCGTGCAGACGAGGCACAGGGCCAGCAGCCGGGGCGCGCGCAGCACCGCCAGGAAGGCCGGGCCGTTCAGCCGCATGAAGCTGGTCAACAGAAAGACGAAAACCGTGACGCCGAGAAACGGTCGCGCCGCGGCCGCAAGCCAGGGCAGCGACAGCCCGACCAGCAGGCTGATCACGAAACCCTGCGTGCCGTAGCGGCCGATGCGGGCGAGGATTGCAAGAAGAAGGTTCATCCGGCCGATGCCATGCCGGATGCGGGGCCCACCGCCAAGCTTGGCGGCGCATGGCCGGGCTGCCCCGGCCGCGTGCGAAGGCGTTTAGCGGGTCGGGAGGCGGGTGACCGAACGCACGATCTCGGAGGCGGCGCTCGCGTTGCTCACGAGGCGGCCGAGATCGGTTCTCACCTTGCCGATCCCCTCCTGCGTCTTCACCAGTTCGCCCTGGCTGCCAGCCGCGAGCTCACGCAGCTCCATGAGCATGCTCGTGAGCACAACAAGGCGGTTGTAGATCCCGAGCGCAACGCAGAAGAGCGCCGTGCCGATGATCGCCAACACCAGAAGTGCGACGGTGACAACGGACATGGCGGGAGGATGCCCGGCCGGAGCGTTTTGGGCAAGGCGGATCCGGCGCGGCGGAGCGGATTCTTTGTCTCAGGCGCTCAGAACAGGACCGGATCGTCGCCCTCGTCCACCGCCTCCGGGGGCCGGAAGGACAGCCGCTGCGCGAGGCCCGACAGGGTGAGCGTCGCGGCCGCGAGCTCCGGGCGCACGGCCCACGCGTCCGGCACCTGCCTGGACAGCTGCTTCACGTAGGTGGCCAGAGCGCCGAGATGCTGGGTGATCAGGTCCAGATTCTGCACCGCGAGCAGATCCTCGCTGGAGAGGGCGGCGCTGCCGAGCACCCGCGACAGCGAATCCTGGAGCTCGTCGCTCATCCGGGCGAGTGCGGCGACCTCCTCCTGAACGCTGTCCAGCACGCGGGCGAGGCTGATTTCCTGGTGCGACACGGTCCACCCTGCTGGGTTCAGAAGAGTTCCACGGCCGAGCCGGGCTGCACCCGTGGAGGGCGGGAATCGAGGACGGGCGGCGCCGTCAGGCCGGGCTCCGCCTGCTTGAGCAGGAGCTGGCGCGGACGGCCCGCGACGGGCCAGAACTGGATGCGCCGCGCCTTGAGGCCGCCCAGGCTGCCCCCCATCGGGATCAGCTCCTCGCGCCGGACGAACTGCTCCGCGAAGGCGGCGTTCTTGGCCCCGATATCGACCAGACGGTCGAACAGCTTGGCGCCGCCGAAAAGCCAGACCCGCAGGCGCTCGCGGCGGCCGCCGAGCTGCAGGATGCCGTTGATCAGGAGCTCCATCGAATGGACGCCGTAGCGCACGTCGGCGCTGTCGCCGGCCCCCTCCGCGTCGGGCAGGAGGAAGTGGTTCATTCCCCCGATTTCCGCGACCGGGTCATGGACGCAGGCCGCGACGCAGGAGCCGAGAAGCGTCGTCAGGACGACCTGCGGATCGCGGGTGACTTCATACGCGCCCTGCACGATGTGCACGCGCCGGCCCGCCGGAGCGGCACCGTTCTCGGTGGTCAGGCCCGCCTTCGGCCGCCCCCTCACGAAAGCCTGCCGAACACGGCCTCGATCCGCTCCCTCAACCCGGCCACCGTGAAAGGCTTCACCACGTAATTGTTCACCCCGTATTCCTTGGCCTGTTTCAGGAGCTCGATATCGGCCCGGCCGGTGAGCATGATGAAGGCGATCTTGCTGGTCGGGGGGTGCATCCGGATCGCGCGCAGAAGGCCGATCCCGTCCAGGTTCGGCATGTTGAAGTCGGAGATGACGAGATTCGCCGGTCGAGCGATCACCCCTTTCAGGCATTCTTCCCCGTCGCGGGCCTCGCGGATATCCGCGAAGCCGATCTGCTCCAGGCTGTTGCGGATCAGCGATCGCATGGACGCCTGATCGTCGGCGACTATGACGCTGATGTTCTTGGCGGCGGGCATCAGACCCTCTCTTCCACGTACTGATTACAGAGCCGGAGCACCTCGCCGGCTATTCTCGACAGGGGGAGCTGCCGCTCGACGGCGCCAATTTCGTGGGCCACCCGCGGCATGCCGTAGACCACGCTCGTGAATTCATCCTGACCGAGAGTGGTCGCATTGATGCGACGCATTGCCAGGAGCCCCTGGGCGCCGTCGCGGCCCATGCCGGTGAGGATGACGCCGACCGCGTTCTCGCCGGCACTGGCCGCGACCGACTCGAACAAACGGTCAACGGAGGGCCGATGTCCGTTCACCAGGTCGCCCTCGCGCAGGCGGCAGCGCAACGCGGTCGCGCCGGACACCTCAAGGTGCGTCGCACCCCCCGGCGCCAGGTAGACGTGACCCGGCAGCAGCGGTGCTCCCTCCTTCGCCACGCTCACCTTCGCGGCGCTGAACCGGTCCAGCCGCTGGGCGAAGCTGCCCGTGAAAGCTGCGGGCATGTGCTGGGTGATCACGGTCGGCGGGCAATTGGCCGGGAATCGCGAAATGATCGTGAGCAGGGCTTCGACCCCGCCCGTGGAAGAGCCGATCGCAACCACGCGCCCGTTCGGCTCGAAGCTTTGGGCCTGCGGGGCCGGAGCCTTGACGGGGCCTGCCTGGCGCGGCCGCGAGCGCTTGGCGGCCTTCACCTTGGCGGCGAGCTCGGCAAACGCTTCGGCGGCCGAGTGGCCGTCCGTGGGCTTGCCGATGCAGTCGAAGGCGCCGAGTTCGAGCGCCCGGATGCTCGCCTCCGCGCCCTGCTGGGTCAGGCTCGAGATCATGATCACCGGCATGGGCCGCAGCCGCATGATCTTTTCCAGGAATTCGAGGCCGCTCATGTTCGGCATCTCGATATCCAGCGTGACCACGTCCGGGTTGAGGGCCTTGATGGCCTCGCGCGCCTGGAGCGGATCGCCGGCCGTGCCCACCACCTCGATCTCGGGGTCGCTCTGCAGCATCGCCGACACGATGCTGCGCATGGTGAGCGAATCGTCGACCACCAGCACCGTCGTCCTGGTCACGCCCGGCCTCCGGCGAGCGCGTAGGTGGTCAGGCCGGCCGTGCGGAAACCGTCATCGGTCACGCGCTCGGAATGGCCGACGTAAAGGCGGCCGCCGGGCTGCAGCAGCCCCCGGAACCGGCCCCACATCCGGTGCTGGGTCGGCTCGTCGAAATAGATGACGACGTTGCGGCAGAAGATGGCGTCGAAGCGCCCCTTCATGGGCCAGGCCCCGATCAGGTTCAGCTCGCGAAACGCCACGAGCTCGCGCATCGCCTCGCCGACCTCGAGCGCCCCGCCCTCGCGCGGGATCATCCAGCGCCGGGCGAGCTCGGCCGGGATCGGCGAAACCTCCGTCTGCGAATAGGTGCCGCGCCGCGCCGCGGTCAGCACGTTCGGATCGATGTCGGTCGCCAGGATCTTCACGTCGAACTCCGCGGCGTCCGGCATCAGGGACAGCACGGTGAGCGCGATGGAGTACGGCTCCTGGCCGGTGGAGCAGCCGGCCGACCACAGCCGGACGCGCCCGCTGCGGCGCGCGCTCTGCAGCAGGCGCGGCAGCACCTCGGCCTTCAGGTGCTCGAAATGGTGCGGCTCGCGAAAGAAGCGGGTGACGTTGGTCGTGAGGGCGGCCAGCATGTTGCGGCGCTCGCCCGCGCCCTCCGCCTCCGACACGAGCGTGCAGTACTGGCGGAAGCTTTCCAGGCCGAGCGCCCGCAGGCGCTTCGCCAGCCGCGAATAAACGAGGGTCGCCTTGCTCTCGGGCAGGGCGAGCCCGGCATCCGCGTACAGCATCGCGGCGATCTGCTTGAAATCCCGGTCGGTGAACGGGAACTCGCCACCGACGATCGAGCGCTCGCCTTCCCTGACTGACGCAATCCCCATCGATCAGGCAGCCTCGGCCTGTTCGGGGAGCAGGCGGTCGAGCGACACGAGGCTGATCAGCCGTCCTTCCACGGGGAGCAGCCCCTTCACGAAGGCCCGGTCCGCGTCATAGGCCACGTCAGGCGTCGGCTGCACCGCTTCGTCGGGCACGGTGAGAATGTCCGAGACGGCATCGACCAGCAGGCCGACGAGCTGATGGCCAATCCGCGACACGATGATGACGTGGCGCGCGCTGGGCTCCGCGGCCGGCAGCCCGAGTCGGGCCGCGAGGTCGATCACGGGCAGGACGGCGCCGCGCAGGTTGATGACCCCGCGCACGAAACCGGGCGAGTGCGGCAGCGGCGTCGCCGGCGTCCAGCCTCGGATCTCGCGGACGGCCTGGATGTCGACGCAGAATTCCTGCGCACCGATGCGAAAGGCGATGAGCTCCTTCCGGGCGGAACCCGGGACGGCGGATTCGGCGATCATCGATCAACCTGCTGCGAGGAGGCGGGATTCGGCGGGTACGGGCTCGGTGGTCGGGCCGCGGATGACGGCGTCGACATCCAGGATCAGGGCGACACGGCCATCCCCGAGGATCGTCGCGGCCGCGATGCCGGGCACGCGCTGGTAGTTCGCCTCGAGGCTCTTGATGACGACTTGACGCTGGCCGAGGATCGTGTCGACGAGCAGGGCGGCGCTGCGCCTGTCCTCGCCTTCGACCAGGAGCGCCACGCCCTCCGTCGGCTCGCTCGGTCCGGCCCGGTATCCGAGCCGGTGGCCGACATCGAGGATCGGCACGTAGCGATCCCGGATGAGAAGAAGCGGCGCGCTGCCTTCCAGGCGGCGAACTTCCCCCGGCTTCGGCTGCAGCGTTTCCATCACGGTGGTGATCGGCAGCACAAAGGTCTGGCCGCTCACGGATACGACCATGCCGTCGAGCACCGCGAGCGTGAGCGGCAGGCTGAGCGTGAAGGTCGAGCCCTGGCCCGGGCGCGACGCGATGCTGATGCGTCCGCCGAGCGCCTGGATGGAGCGCCGCACCACATCCATGCCGACCCCGCGTCCCGAGATGTCCGAGACCGTCTCGGCGGTCGAGAAGCCGGGCATGAAGATGAGGTTGTCAGTTTCCTCGTCCGTCAGGTTCGCGTCGGCCGCGATAAGCCCCTTGTCGATCGCGATCTGGCGGACGCGCGGACGGTTGATGCCGCCGCCATCGTCCGCGACCTCGATCACGATGCGGCCGCTGCGATGCAGCGCCGCGAGGCGGACGACGCCTTCGGCGGGCTTGCCGGCCGCGAGCCGAGCCTCGGGCGACTCGAGCCCGTGGTCGATCGCGTTGCGGATCATATGGGTGATCGGGTCCGCGAGGCGCTCGATCACGGTCTTGTCGACCTCCGTCCCCTCCCCGTCCACCACGAGGCGGACCTGCTTGCCCGTCGCGTGCGCGACCTCCCGCACAAGGCGGGGCATGCGCTGGAACACCGATTTCACGGGCTGCGCCCGAATGGCCATGACGCTGTCCTGGATCTCGCGCGTGAGCAGCTCGAGATCATCCAGCCCGACCCCGATCCCGGACGAGCGCGCAAGACCGCTTTCCAGCACCCGCTGCGCCAGCATCGCCTGGTTGATGACGAGTTCACCCACGAGATTGATCAGGCGGTCCACCCGCTCGAGATCGACTCGGATGGTCGGATTGGCCGCGGGCACGGCCTGGACCTCGTCCCTCCTAGGCGCACTCTCCACGCCACGGGCCGGCGGGCTCCTGAGCGGGATGATCTGGGCCGCGGCCACCGAGGCCTCGGCCGCAGCCGCCTGCGCGGCGGCGGCGGTCTGGGTCGCGCCGCCCGTGGCCCGGGCGATCAGCTCATGGATGTCCAGCGCTGCCAGGGCGGGCGCCGCCGGCGGGCCCGCGTCCTCATCCCCCGCTTCGGACGAGCGGTCGTCCGAAGCCTCGGGCGCGCGCCGGGCCTCGATGGTGAG
>JAQGJZ010000125.1 GCA_028290385.1 Enterovirga sp. | reverse complement strand
TTGCGCAGCCAGCTCGCGGCAGCTGACCGAACCTACATCGAAGCCGCCCAGGCGCTGTCGCAGGGGCGGCACGCGGCCGCTGCCGCGCTCGACGAGGCCGTCGCCGGCGAGCTCGCGCCGCTCAAGCTCGAACGCGCCCGATTCATCACCCGGGTCGAGACCGACACCGCCTCGCGCGACGCCGCGGGCTTCGACCGGGTCGAGTTCTGGGCGCAGACGAACCCCGGCACGCGGCCGGGTCCGGTCATGAAGGTCGCGTCCGGCGGCGAGCTATCGCGCTTCATCCTGGCCCTGAAGGTCGTGCTGGCGGACCGCGGCTCGGCGCCGACGCTCGTCTTCGACGAGGTCGATACCGGGGTGGGTGGGGCCGTCTCCGACGCGATCGGGCAGCGCCTCGCGCGGCTCGCCGAGCGCGTCCAGGTCATGGCCGTGACGCACGCCCCCCAGGTTGCGGCCCGGGCAACCAGCCACTTCCTTATCGCCAAGGAGCCCGTGCCCGAGAGCGAGCGCGTGGCGACCCGCGTCGCCGCCCTCGCACCCAGCCACCGGCGGGAAGAGATCGCCCGCATGCTGGCCGGCGCGTCCGTGACGGAGGAGGCGAGAGCCGCCGCGCACAGGCTGATCGAGGCCGCTACCGCCGCGGCCGCGAACACATCCGAGCGAGGGCCCAAGCGGCGTGTTGGTCGAGCTGGCCTTTCCGGCTAGACGCGCTGCATGGCCCGGCGTCCCGTCTCCGAAACCCCTGTCGAAGAGCTCGGCGCCGGCGAGGCGAAGCGCCAGCATCGCCGCCTCGGCCTGGAGATCGCCGAGCATGACCGGCGCTATTACCAGGACGATGCGCCGACGATCACGGATGCCGAATACGACGCGCTCCGCCTCCGCTACGAGGCGCTGGAAAAGCGATTCCCGGAGCTCGCTTCCGCCGAAACGCTGACGAGCACGGTCGGCGCCGCGCCATCCGAGAAATTCGCCAAGCGCCGGCACGCCGTGCCCATGCTGTCGCTCGGCAAGGCCTACACGGATGACGAGGTCGTCGAGTTCGTCGCCCGCGTCCGCCGCTTTCTGCGCATCCCGGACGAGGCGCCGCTCGCCTTCACGGCCGAGCCGAAGGTGGACGGGCTGTCGCTGAGCCTGCGCTACCAGAACGGGGAGCTTGTCGCCGCCACGACGCGCGGGGACGGCACGGAGGGCGAGGATGTCACGCCGAACGCTCGCACCGTGTCCGACATCCCGCACCGCCTGCTCGCGGACGACCCGCCCGACCACTTCGAGGTGCGTGGCGAAATCTACCTCACGCATGCCGATTTCGCGCTCATCAACGAGCGCCAGATCGCGGCCGGCAAGCCGCCGATCGCGAACCCGCGCAACGGCGCCGCCGGCAGCCTGCGCCAGCTCGACCCGAAGGTGACCGCATCACGGCCGCTCCGCTTCTTCGCCTATGCCTGGGGCGAGGTGAGCATCATGCCGGCCAACACGCAGAACGGCATGGTGGCGGCCCTCGCGGCGCTCGGCTTCAAGACGAACCCGCTCACCCGCCTCTGCCGTTCGACCGACGAGATGCTGGAGCAGTACCGGCTCATCGAGAGCGAGCGGGCGACGCTCGGCTACGACATCGATGGTGTCGTCTACAAGGTCGACGACCTTTCCTTGCAGGAGCGGCTGGGCGCCGTTTCGCGGGAGCCGCGCTGGGCGCTCGCCCACAAGTTCTCGGCCGAAAAAGCCACGACGGTAGTCGAGGCGATCGAGATCCAGGTCGGCCGCACCGGGTCGCTGACGCCGGTCGCGAAACTCACCCCGGTCACGGTGGGCGGCGTCGTTGTGCAGAACGCGACGCTACACAACGAGGAGGAGATCACCCGCAAGGACGTGCGGGTCGGCGACACGGTGACGATCCAGCGGGCGGGGGACGTCATCCCGCAGGTTTTGGGCGCGATCCTCGACAAGCGTCCGCCCGGCTCGGAGCCGTACCGGTTTCCGGAGACCTGCCCCGCCTGCGGCTCCAGCGCGGTGCGGGAGCTCAATCCCCGCACCGGGCGGGTGGATGCGGTGCGGCGCTGCACCGGCGGCCTCGTCTGCCCGGCGCAGGCGGTCGAGCGCCTGAAGCACTTCGTGTCGCGCAACGCCTTCGATATCGAGGGCCTGGGCGAGCAGCGCATCGACGAATTCTACCGCGACAGCCTCGTGACGCGGCCGGGCGACATCTTCACGCTCGCCGAGCGGGACGGCCGCTCCCTGACCCGGCTCGAGAACCGCGAAGGCTGGGGCAGGCAGAGCGCCCAAAACCTCTTCGCGGCGATCGAGGCGCGCCGGCGGATCGGGCTCGACCGGTTCATCTTCGCGCTCGGCATCAGGCACGTCGGCGAGACGAATGCGCGCCTGCTGGCCCGTCATTTCGGGACCTTCGAGGCGCTCCGCGAGGTCGGGATCAGGGCGGCGTCCGGCGACGCGGAGGCGAGTGCCGAGCTGACCGCCATCGGCGGCGTCGGTGAGGTCGTCGCCGAAGCGCTCGTCGACTTCTTCCGCGAGATGCACAACGAGGGCATGCTCGACGAACTCCTCGCCCAGGTCGCGCCGCAGCCGCTCGAGGCCGTCTCGGCCACGAGCCCGGTTGCCGGCAAGACGGTGGTGTTCACCGGCTCGATGGAGCGGATCACGCGCGAGGAGGCCAAAGCCATGGCCGAGCGGCTCGGCGCAAAGGTCGCAGGCTCGGTCTCGGCCAAGACCGACATCGTGGTCGCCGGGCCGGGCGCCGGCTCGAAGCTGAAGAAGGCGGCCGAACTCGGCCTGCAGGTGGTGGACGAGGACGGCTGGTTCGAGCTCGCCGGCGGACAGAACGCCTAGCGCTTCCCAGAAGCCACCGCCGATGCGGATGCGCACCTTTGCGCGGCGGTGATCCCCTGCTATCCGGACCGCCATGTCCATCTGGGGCAAGCTCAGCGGCGCGGGATTCGGCCTGGCGATCGGCGGACCGATCGGCGGTCTGCTCGGCGCGTTCGCGGGCCATTACCTGATCGACCGCGAGGGCGCGGTATTCGGGCCGGCGCCGCGGGATGTCGTGCTCACGACCGGCCTCGTCGCGCTCTCGGCCAAGATGGCGCGGGCCGATGGCGTGGTCGCGTGTTCGGAGGTCGAGGCCTTCTCCCGCGTCGTTGTCGTTGAGGAGGAGGATCGGCCCAATGTCGAGCGCCTGTTCAGGCTGG
>JAQGJZ010000115.1 GCA_028290385.1 Enterovirga sp. | reverse complement strand
GCGCTGGAGCCCCGCTCGGGCCGGGTCATGGCCATGGTCGGCGGCTACAGCTTCTCCCTGTCCAACTTCAACCGCGCCACCCAGGCGCTGCGGCAGCCGGGCTCCTCGTACAAGCCGTTCGTCTACGCGACGGCGCTGGATAACGGCTACACGCCCTCCACCATCGTGGTGGATGAGCCGATCACCATCGATGCCGGCCCGGGCCAGGAAGCCTGGACCCCGCAGAACTTCGAGGGCCGCGCGACGGGTCCGCATACCCTGCGCTACGGCATCGAGCATTCGAAGAACCTGATGACCGTGCGGCTGGCGCGCGATGTCGGCATGCCGCTGATCGCGGAATATTCCCGCCGCTTCGGCATCTATGACGACCTGGCGCCGCTCCTGCCGATGTCGCTCGGCGCGGGCGAGACCACGGTGCTGCGCATGACGGCGGCCTATTCGATGCTCGCGAATGGCGGCAAGCGCATCAAGCCGACGCTGATCGACCGCATCCAGAACCGGACCGGGCAGACCATCTACAAGCACGACGAGCGCGAGTGCATCGGCTGCACCGCCGACAGCTGGGCGAACCAGGACGAGCCCAAGTTGGTGGACAAGCGCGAGCAGGTGCTCGATCCGCTCACGGCCTACCAGATGGTGTCCATCCTCGAAGGCGTCGTGCTGCGCGGCACGGCCGCGAGGCAGAAGGCCGTGATCGGCAAGCCGGTCGCGGGCAAGACGGGCACCACCAACGACGCCAAGGACCTGTGGTTCGTCGGCTTCTCGCCCGACCTCGCCTGCGGGGTCTACATTGGGTACGACAAGCCGCGCTCCATGGGCGACAGCGCCCAGGCCTCGCAATACGCGGCGCCGATCTTCGGCGAGTTCATGAAGCACGCGCTCGCCGAGAAGCCGCCGACCCCCTTCCGGGTGCCGCCCGGCATCAAGCTGATCCGCGTGAGCATCGCCTCCGGCCTGCGCGCCGGCGGCGGCGAAGGCGGCGGCACGATCCTCGAAGCCTTCAAACCGGGGACCGGCCCGTCCGACAGCTACGCCACGGTGAGCTACGGCGGCGGCGGTCCCGCGCCGGAAAGCGAGCGGGCGGTCAACACGGGCACCGGCGGCCTCTACTGAGGCCGTCGTAGTCCGAACCCTGCCCTGTCGAGGCGGGCGGGACGCGGTTTACAGCCGCGTTCGGCCCCCTTCTCTCTCCCCCGTTCCCTCCCAGGATTGCGCGGACCCCACGCACACCCATGCGCGCCGAAATCAATTCGCTCCTCGAAGCCGCCAAGCAGTCCATTGGACTGCTGAGGAGGCATCTTTGACTGGGATACAGTCGATCGTCGCCTCGGCGAGCTGAACGCCCGCTCCGAGGACCCCAACCTCTGGAACGACCCGGAGGAAGCCCAGAAGGTCATGCGCGAGCGCAATGCGCTCGACGAGCAGGTGACCGCTATCCGGCGGCTCGAATCCGACCTCGATGACGGGGCCGGCTTCATCGAACTCGGCGAGGCCGAGGGCGACGCAGCCGCGGTCACGGAGGGCGAGGAGATGATCCGCCGCGTCCACGCCGAGGCCGGACGCCGGCAGGTCGAGACGCTGCTCTCGGGCGAGGCCGACGCCAACGACAGCTTCCTGGAAGTGCATTCCGGCGCCGGCGGCACCGAAAGCCAGGACTGGGCGCAGATGCTCGCCCGCATGTATGCCCGCTGGGGCGAGAAGCACGGCTTCAAGGTCGATCTGCTCGAGCAGCAGGACGGCGAAGAGGCCGGCATCAAGAGCGTCACGTTCCAGCTGAAGGGCCACAACGCCTATGGTTGGCTGAAGACCGAATCCGGCGTGCACCGCCTGGTGCGGATCTCGCCCTTCGATTCGAATGCGCGCCGGCACACGAGCTTCGCCTCGGTCTGGGTCTATCCGGTCGTCGACGTCCGCATCCAGATCGACATCAAGGAATCCGACTGCCGCATCGACACCTACCGGTCGTCGGGCGCGGGCGGCCAGCACGTCAACACGACCGATTCGGCGGTGCGCATCACCCACCTCCCGACCGGCATTGTGGCGGCCTGCCAGCAGGAGCGCTCGCAGCACAAGAACCGGGCGACCGCCTGGAACATGCTGCGCGCCCGCCTCTACGAGCTCGAGCTGAAGAAGCGCGAGGAAAAGGCGAATGCCGAGCAGGCGGCCAAGACCGATATCGGCTGGGGCCACCAGATCCGCTCCTACGTGCTGCAGCCGTACCAGCTCGTGAAGGACCTGCGCACGGGCGTGACCTCCGGCGTGCCCTCCGACGTGCTCGACGGCGATCTCGACCCGTTCATGGAGGCCGCGCTCGCCCAGCGCGTCTATGGCGAGACCGGCGACGTCGACGACATCGACTAGGTCCCGGCGCGGGGCGGCGAGGGCCGGGCGCCCTCGCTTGGCCGAGAGGCGGCGCTCGCCCGGCGCGGCGCGCCCGACCGCCGATCGCCGGTGCTGCTAGAACGCGCTGCAGGGAGTGGTAACCATGATGGGTACCGCTCCACCAATCCCCGTTGTTCCCGCTTTTCACCGGGAACGAAACGTGAACATATGCTCCTACCAAGGACGGAGGAGCGGATGTTCGGATTGCTTCAGGGCCGGAGCGCGGGTTCGGCGAGCGTTGCGCTCGCGGTCAGGACCGCGCGGCGGCTGGACCAGGTGGATACGGTCGAGCTGCTCGACCGCATCGGCTCCTTGCGAGAGGAGATCGCGCGTGTCCAGGGCGAGCTCGTGCGGGAAACCGTGCCGGAGGCGACGCTCGGCTCGCTCGCGGCGGCCCTCGACCATACGGCCCGCCTGATCACGGGCGCCGAGGGGCGCTACCACCAGACCCGTTATCAGGATGGCCGCTTCGGCCAGCCGGGCCAGCCGGGCCGGCCGGCCGCCGCCACGATGCCGGCGCTGCGCTGCGCCTGAGCGCGCGAGCCGCCCGGAGGCTCACGCATCCGGCGTGAGCAGCGCGTCCAGCGCCAGCCCGTAGGAGAGGGGGCCGAA
>JAQGJZ010000106.1 GCA_028290385.1 Enterovirga sp. | reverse complement strand
AGGCCGCCGATGCGGCCGCGGCTGCGCATGATCCGCGGGCCGAGGAGGCCGCTCCCGCACCGACGAGCCGGGAGCCGGCGCTCGCAGGTGCGTGACCGGCCGGCCGCACGCGCTGCCGCCGGCCGCGCTCTCGCGCTGCTGGTGGCTGCCGCGGCGGCCATGGCGGCGCCCGTCCGGGCCAGTGAGGATCCCTCGCGCTATCGCGGCGAGGTCGACGCACGCCGCAGCTTCGTCGTTTCGACCTATGGGCGCGTGCCGAACGTCCGGACACATCCGAAATGGTACCCGTACTTCGTCCTGGCCCGCACGAAGCTCCGCGGCTGCGACCCGAACCTCGCGGACTACATGGCCGCCGTGCTCGATCGCGGGGACCCTCAGGCCTCAGGGCTGAGCGAGCCGGAGCTGTTTTCCGAGCCGCCGCTGGTCCGATTCCTCAACCGCCATGGAGACTGCCTGACGGCGGCCCAGTCGGGCCGGATCGCGCGCGCGCTCGAACGCCCGCAGGACCTCTTCGGGCACGGCACGATCAACCAGGCCGCCATCCGAACCACTTCGCTCTACCTGCTGGCGCAGGCCTTCCCGGACGTCGTCTGGACCGACCGGGACGGCAAGCGCTATCGCCCAAGCGAGCTTCAGGCGCAGCTCAAGGCCCTGATGGTGCGCCGCTACGGCCGGTTCTCTCAGACGGGCGAGATCGAGCAGCTGTCCCCGACCTACGCGGCGGTCAGCTTCTTCGCGACGCTCAACCTCGTCGAATTCTCGCAAGACCTCGACCTGAAGGCCTATGCCGAGGCCTATGTCGTCCAGCTCCTCACGATCCTTCGGGTGTCGTCGCTGCAGGGCGTGATCCTCGCGCCCTTCCATCGGCAGAATGCGCAGCAGCGTTCAGGCCCGGCCCAGGTCGGCGCGCCCTGCATCTCGCCGACCCAGCACGTGCTGTGGCTGTATTTCGGCGAGCCCGAGATCGGCTCCCGCGACCTCGAGAGCGGTTGCGAGCCGACCTACGTGTCCATGCTGGCGGATTCCGACTGGATCCCGCCCGCGGTGCTGGCCTCCTTCCCGGATCCAGACAGCGCACCGTCCGAACACAGGGTGACCGTCCCGCAATTCAGCCTGTGGGACGCGCCGCCGGGGCCGTTCCTGTTCGGGACCGTGTACCGGTCGCGGAATTTCGCCATCGGCAGCGGCAACGCGGTTCTCGATCCGCGCGGCTACAACATGGCCGACAGCACCTTTCTCCTTGCCTGGCGGCGTCCCGGGGCCGAGTTCAACTCCATCGCGTGCTTTCACCCGTATTGGACCAGCAATGCCGGAATCGAGGCGTGGTCGACGATCCGGGTGCCGCCCGCCTTCGCGCCGAATGCCACCTCGCGCTCGTCGCCGTTCCAGCAGGCCTATTTCGACCGCGGCCGGGGCGTGCTCCTCTTCAGCATCCCGGAGGCCGATCCCTGGCCCGGCTCGTCGGAGCCGCGGTTCTTCGCCGCCCGCGACAAGCAGAAGGACGCCCTGTTCGCGCGGCAGAACTGCCACTTTCCAAAGGCCGTCGACGAATGGGGCCGCGAGGGCAGCTGGGTCTTCATCCGGGCCGGGGAGACCTATGTCGGGATCGAGGCCGTGGGGCTGACGCCGAAGCTCAACGACGTGGCCGATGACCCGACCGTCCTCGGGTTCGTGCGCATGGTGACGGAGGCCCGGCACGCGGCCTTGTTCTTCGTCGTCGAAGAAGCCTCGGCCCATGCCTCCTTCGCGGCCTTCAAGCAGCATGCGCGCGGCATAGCCCGGGTGCATGACCCCGTGCAGGACAGTTTCGAGTTCGCCGGCCAGGACGGGGCGACGAACAAGGTTGTGTTCCGGCTCGAGCCGGAGCCCGGCTCGGGGCGGGTGCGCAGCATCCCGCGCGTGACCCGGGATGGCCGCGTGATCCCGATAGCGGGTTCGCGGGTCATCGATGGGCCGACCTACCGGGTCGGACGAGGCGAGATCCATCTTGAGACCCGGTCCGGCAGCCTGGATATCCGGGCGCCGCTCGGCGCGGTGCCGAGCCTTCGGCAGGAGATGCGGGCCGGCGCCGCGCAATAGCGATCGCGACCGGTCCTCAGGCGGTTCCGGCGGAAGGGCCGCGCCGGCCGGCCCGGATTGCGTCGCGGCGAGCTCGCTGGCCCGCGAGGGCGCGGGCCGTTGGCCGCGCTCCCGCGCTGAGCTGGTGCTGGTTGGCCCAGAGCCAGAATAGGCACCAGGTCGGCAGCAAGGTGATCGGCAGCCCCCGCGTCAGCAGGCCGATATAGCCGTCGCTCGGCGCCTCGATCAGCTCCCAGTGAAAGGCGCTCAGCAGAAACAGGCTCGTCGTGGTGGCATTCCTGAAGCTGGAGAGCCGCCCGAAGATCACCAGGGTCGGGAGCATCACGAGCACTGGCCACACCGTGACCCCGATAAGCGGCCCGAGAACGGCGATGCCTTCCACCGGAACGGGGAAGCTGAGGAACGCGATGCGGCCCGTCTCGATCAGGCCGATCTCCCAGGACAGCCAGTCGCCGTAGCCATAGGCTCGTGCCTCCTTCTCGACCAGGAAGGACGGCAGATTTCGAGGAATGACCTGCTCGGATATCGCCCGGACGCCGATCGGGTTGAGGACTCGCACCTGCGTGTAAACAGAGTCGAGGAGGGCGACGAAAGACGCCCTGTTCAGGATGTTGGAGCCGTCTCCGTAGTAATCGTACTGGAGCGTGCCGCTCTCGAAGCGGGTGCGGTAGCTTTCCTTTTGTTGCAACTCGCCGATAAGGGCGGGCTCCGCCGCCGTCCGGGCAATGAGCTCCACGACTTCGGAGGCGAATCGTGCCGCCGTCGTGTCGTAGCTGATCGTGCGAAGCTCGAGCGCGACCGGTGAGACATACGCCGTGAAGATCAGCCCGAGGATCGCGCCGAGCGCGACATGGCGCGCCTTGATCGCCCCGAACATCAGGCCGCAAAAGAACACGCACACGACGCTGTTCACGGCCATCGCGCGCACGTTCAGGAACAGCGCGATCGAGATCGTGACGGCAAGCATGCCGAGCAGCCGCGCGCTGGCGATGCGGCGGCCCCGGCTTTCGGAGATCGTGTGCACGAGCTCCGACACGTAGCCGAGATAGGTCAGCGATATCAGCGCGTGGGTGACGACGAAGAGCGCGCCGACATTCGCCGCGTCGGCGTCTCGGCGCCCCAGGATTCCGAGCAGGACGGCCGCCGCGGATCCGACCAGATAGGCGACGAGGCCGAGCTGGCGGGTGTCTCGCGTTGCGGGGAGCGGCGGAAACACGCTTCCGCCC
>JAQGJZ010000079.1 GCA_028290385.1 Enterovirga sp. | reverse complement strand
GAACCGGGCTGCTCTCGCCAGTCCCGGGCGCCGCCGCGATGATCGTCAGCGCTTGCGTCTCGCCGGCATCCGGGTCGGTATCGTTGCCGAGCAGGCCCGCCGCCCGGCTGGTCGCGGCGACCGTCTCGCCGGCCGTGACCGAGGCGGGATCGGCCGTCGCCTGCGGCCCGTCATTGGCGCCCGTGACCGTGAAGCTGAGCGTGGCGCTGCTGGTCGCGCCGTGCCCGTCCTGAATGGTGTAGATGAAGGCGTCTTCGGCGGTGGCGCCTGCGGCCAAAGCCTGCGCGGCCGCACCGTTCGCCAGGTATGTGTAGCCGCCGTCACGATTGATCGTGAGGCGTCCATACGCGGTCGTGATCGAGCCGCTGGCGGTGGCGGTTCCTGCCGGGTCCGAGGCTTGGCTCACCTGCGACACCGTGAGCGCGTCACCCTCGTCAGGGTCGGCATCGGGAGTGCCGTCGAGGAGGACGTTGCCCGTGGCCTCCAGGTCTTCCGTCGCAGCTGTCGCGTTGCTGGTGGCCGTCGGGGCGTCGTTGACGCCCGTGATCGCGAAGGTAAGGACGGCCTCCGCGCTGCCCCCGTGGGGATCCGCTACCCCGTAGCGGAAGTGGTCGAACCCCTGCGCTCCTCCCTCTGCAAGAGCTTGGGCCCGGTCCGCGAGGTATGAATAGGTGCCGTCCGCCGCGATCGTCAGCGTGCCGTACAGGCCGTTGATGGTTGTCGGGCTGTCTGCCGTCACCGGCGCCGCGCCGGAGCCTGCCGCGACCGAGACCACCTTCAGCAGCGCCGTCTCGCCGCGGTCGGGATCGCTGTCATTGCCGAGCAGCCCGGCCGCACGGGTGGCGGCCGCGACACTCTGGCCCGCCGTGACCAAGGCCGGATCAGCCGCGGCAGTTGGCGCGTCGTTGCTTCCGTTGACGAGCAGCGTGGCCGTCTGGCTGACGCGAGCCCCCTGCGGGTCGACGACGTCGTAGCTGACCGTGATCCGCCGGACGTCGCCCGCGGCCAGCGACTCGAAGCCAGGGTCCGCCGGGTCCACGGTCAGGGTGGATCCCGAGAGCGTCACTCCCGCCGGAAACGCGTCGGTTGCCGGCGCCCCGTCGACCGAGAAGGTGAGGTTCTGCACCGCCAGGGTGCCGGCCTCGCCGTCGTCCGGATCGCTTGCCCCTGCGAGCAGGTCGACCGAAACCGGCTGGCCGTTCTCCTCTGCGCCTGTCACCGGGCTGGACGCCACGACCGGGAGATCGTTCGTCCCGGTCACCGTAACGGACACGCTCTGCTCGACGCCCGCGCCGTGGATGTCGACGACGCGGTACGAAACCGTGATCGTCTCGGTGACGCCGGCCGGCAGGTGATCGAAAACAGGGTTCGCCGGGTCCACGATCAGGGTGGTCCCCGACAGGGTGACGCCCGGAGGTGCGGTCGTGCTGGCCTGGCCCCCGGCTACGGAGAACCTGACGTCCTCGATCGTCAGCGTCCCGGTTTCGCCGTCGTCCGGGTCGCTCGCCCCTCCGAGCAGGTCGACCGAAACCGTCTGGCCGTTCTCCTCTGCGCCGGCCGCCGGGCTGGAGGTCACGAGCGGAAGATCGTTCGTCCCGGTCACCGTGACGGACACGCTCTGCTGGACGCCCGCGCCATGGAGGTCGACTACGCGGTACGACACCGTGATCGTCTCGGTGGCACCGGCCAGCAGGTGATCGAAAGCAGGGTTCGCCGGGTCCACGATCAGGGTGGTTCCCGTCAGGCTGACGCCCGGAGGAGCGGTGGGGCTGGGATCATCGCTGCCCACGGAGAACCTGACGTCCTCGATCGTCAGCGTCCCGGTCTCGCCGTCATCCGGGTCGCTCGCCCCTCCGAGCAGGTCGAGCGAAAACGTTTGGCCGTTCTCCTCGCCGGCCGCAGCCGGGTGGGAGGTCACGACCGGAAGATCGTTCGTCCCGGTCACGGTGACGAACACGCTCTGCTCGACGCTCGCCCCGTGGACGTCGACAACGCGGTACGACACCGTGATCGTCTCGGTGACGCCGGCCGGCAGGTGATCGAAAGCAGGGTTCGCCGGGTCCACGTTCTGGGGGGTCCCCGGCGGGGTGACGCCCGGAGGTGCGGTCGGGCTGGGATCAGCGCTGCCCAGGGAGAACCTGACGTCCTCGATTCTCAGTGTCCCGGTCTCGCCGTCGTCCGGGTCGAGCGTTCTCCTGAGCAGGTTTACGGAGGCCTGCGTGCCCTCTCCCTCTGCGACGGATGCCTCGGGTGCTGTGGACACGATGACGACCGGAGCGTCGTTCACCCCGACCGCCTGGTAGGTGCGGGTCTCCTCACGGGTCGTGCCGCCGTCGTCATAGACGAAGGTGAACGTGTCCTGGCGGGTTTGTCCCTCGGCAAGCCGCGGGTCGGTCGTGTAGCGGGCGGAGCCGTCCGGGTTGATCGTCAGCTCGCCGAACTGCCCCGGCACGAGCAGCGTGGAATTCGCGGCCGCCTCCACCCGGCTCCCGCCGATAACGGAGACGAGGCGTTCGCCCCCTGCGAGGATGACCGGCGGCGTGAGGAGCGCGGCCGCGGGAGCCTCCGGCGTGGCAATGGCGAAATCGGTGCCGGATGGGCCGAAGATCCGGGCCAGGGGGGGCGGCGGCGGCGTCGTCTCGGGAACAAGCGTGCCATTGTTGTCCGGCGTGACGGGATTGCTGGAGCCGGCTCCTCCCTGCCCAGCGTCCGGTCTCGGCCCGGTCAGCGCGCCCGGCATGAGCGGGTTCGCGGCCGCGAGCGAGACGATCTGGTACACGATCGCCATGGCGAGCTGGTCCGCCTGCTGCTCCGCCGGAGTCAGCGCGGTCACCAGCACGGCTCCGGACGGGGTGACCGTCGTGACCTCGCCCGCTCGCGAAATGATCGCGATCACGCGGCCTTCGCGGATCAGCTCGAAGCTGCCGACCCGGCCGTCCTGCTCGGGCTTCACCGAGAATTTCGTCGTGCCGTCCTGAGCATTCACGTCGGCGCCGACGAGCGTGCCGCGGATGCCCATGGTCGCGACGGGGGTCCCGACGCGCATGTCGCCTGTCTTGGCGACCTGCCCGGCCAGAAAGGTCACCGAGCCCTGCACGATGTTGAGCAGGGCGGAGTTCTGCGTCCCGCCCTGCTGATAGACCATGTCGTTCAGGACCATCCGGGCGCCGGCGCCCAGGCTGAACGTGGATCCGTCCACAAACGTGATGCCGAGGGAGGAGCCGGGGTCGGTCTGGACCACGTCGCCCTTGAAGACCATGTCGCCGCGGTTGAGCACCACGGGGGTGCCGTTGCGGATCACGGTCGCCTGGCCGGTGACGGTCTCGACCCGGCCGATGGCGGCCTGCTGCGCGGGCGGGGTCGCCTGTGCATAGCGCAGCCCGTCCTCGGACACGGCCAGCGCCGCGACCACATCCTCGGTCAGGCGCGCTCCGCCGTCGGATTCCAGCGCCGGGCGCTTGGCCGCCCGAAAATAGTCGTTGATAACGAGACGGGTCGTTTCGTCCTCGATGACGAGATCGAACCCTTCTTTCCGGTACTCGCCCTGAAACATCAGGTGAGCATCCGGAATCCGGATCGTGTCGTCGGTCCCGAGATCAATCTGGATCTCTCGCAGCGGCTTCGCCGTCGCAAGGGACAGGTCGAGCGCTTGGCTCGCCAAGTCGTCTGTCAGCAACGCCCCATCCTCTTGGCCCGGGTTGGCTTGGATGCGCTCGGGTCGTCTCGCCCCGCAGCGGCTTTCCGCCAACCGATCTCAGTGATGCCGCTCGTTTATTCCAGATAGCCTAGCACAGGCCATGGTAACCCGTCAGCAACCATCCGGTGTGACCGAATTGCCGTGAGGCGGCGTCACAGTTTTCGGCAGAGTTCGCGAGCCGATCGGCGCCTCGGTCTGCTTAACCATAAATTCAAGGCCGGCCCTTAGCTTCGGCGCCGGGGTGCAGAAGCCCCGGCCGGGTTGTGCGGCGGCGAGGGGACATGGATTTCGCAACCGGAGTCGGGCTCCTCGGGGGTGTCGGCGTTATCGTCGGTCTGATCCTGATCGACGGTGGTAATTTCGCCGCCTATTTCGACAAGCACGCCGTGATCGTTATCTTCGGCGGCGCGACCGCCGCCACCATGACGCGCTTTCCGTTCTCGGTGATCGCGCACGGGCTGCCCATGGGCATCAAGGTGGCGTTCGGCTCGCGCACCATGCATCCGCGCGCGCTCATCGAGGAATTCACCAAGGTCGCCGACCTTTTGCGCAAGAGCGGCCCGATGGCCCTCGAAACCCTGCAGATCAGGGACCCGTTCCTGTCCCAGGGCGTGCGCTACCTCGTCGACGGCTATGACAAGGAGTTCATCCGCGAGACCATGGAGAAGGATCGGGACAACTTCCTGATGCGGCTCGATGAGGGCTCGAAGGTGTATCGCGCCTATGGCGACTGCGCGCCGGCCTGGGGGATGATCGGCACCATCCTCGGGATGGTGACCATGTTCGCCAACATGTCGGACCCCTCGAAGCTCGGCCCTGCCATGGCGACCGCCCTTCTGGCGACGCTCTACGGCGCCTTGATCGCCAACATGATCTGCCTGCCCCTGGCGGATAAGCTGCACATCAAGATGGAGGAGGAGGACGTTTCGCGCTCCCTCATCATCGACGGCGTGCTGCTTCTGCGGGATTCCAAGAGCCCGGCCGTCGTCAAGGAGATGCTTGTGGCGTATCTGCCCGAGCACCACCGGGCCGAGTTCGCCGAAGCCGTCTGAGCGAGGCCAATCCCGTGTCCAGGCGTAAAAAGGGCGGCGCCCACGGGGGGCATGGCTGGTTCGTGACCTTTGCCGATCTCATGGCGCTGCTCATGAGCTTTTTCGTCATGATCGCGGCCTACTCGACGCAGGACCAGAAAAAGCTCCAGCTCGTCGCCGGCTCCATGCGGGACGCCTTCGGCGTCATCAAGGAAAGCCGGTTCGCCGGCATCGTCGAGCAGGACGGCATCCCCGTGAAGGGGCATATCCGCAACCTGCAGAAGGCACCGCCCGAAAAGGCCACCGACCAGCCGCGGCCGGGGCAGGTCGACAAGGCGCCCTACGAGCGGGAGGTCACCGGCGCCGGGTTCTCGCAGGCCGCGAGCGCGCTGCGGCAGGCGCTCCAGGATCTCCCGGACGTCGCGGATCTGTCGAAGAACATCATCTTGGAGGATACGGCCGAGGGCCTGAACGTCTCCCTGATCGACCAGGATGGGCGCTCCATGTTCGGGGTCGGCTCGACCCAGCCCTTCGACCGGACCCGCCGCATTCTCGAACATATCGGCCCGACGCTCCGGCGCGTGAACTACCGGATCTCCATCACGGGGCACACGGCCGCGAACCGGCCGGGGCAGCGGCCGGAAGGTCCCGCCTGGGATCTCTCGGCGGGGCGGGCCACGACGGTGCGCGAGATCCTGGCCGGCAGCGGCGTGCCGGATGACCGGTTCGCCTTCGTGGCCGGCAAGGCGGATGTCGAGCCGATGTTTCCCGACAACCCCTACCTGGCTGCGAACCGGCGCGTGACGGTCACCCTCATGAACGAGGCGCCGGCGCTTCCGCCGGGTCTCAAGCCCTAAGGCGGCCGGTTCGGCTCAGCGGGCGCCGGCGCGGGCCGGCTCACGCGCCATCTGTGGTGGCGCGTCGGCAGAGGCTCCCGAGCCGCCTTTGCGCTCCTCCGCCGCGATCGC
>JAQGJZ010000070.1 GCA_028290385.1 Enterovirga sp. | reverse complement strand
GCGCGACCCGGCCCTGATCATGGGGGAACTCGCCTACACCTACGACATCGGCGGCGGGGCGGCGTCGCTTCCCGGCACCGCGAAGCTCGGCGCCTGGGGCCATCTCGCGCGCTTCAACGATCAGCGCTTCGCCGAACCCGTCCCGGGCGGGGCGATCCTCCTGGCCGATCCGGCGAGCTCCGGCATCGGCCGGCGCCTGCCGGGCAATGCCGGCGGCTACGTGGTGGTGGACCAGCTGCTGTACCGCGAGGCCGGCAGCGAGTCCGGCGGGCTCGGCATGTTCGTGCGCGTGCTCGGCGCGCCGGGGGACCGCAACGTCTTGAGCTTCTATGCCGATGGCGGGCTCACCTACAAAGGCCTCGTGCCCGGCCGCCCGGACGACACGGTCGGCGTCGCGGCCGCCTATGCGCAGGTCTCCGACGCCGTGCGGGCGTTCGATGCGGACGTCGCGCGGTTCAACCCCGGCACGCCGCAGCCCGCGCGCAAGAGCGAGGCGCTGGTCGAGGTCAGCTACCAGGCGCAGATCGTGCCCGGCTGGACCGTGCAGCCGAACGTGCAATACGTCCGCCGCCCCGGCGCGGGCGTGCCGAACCCGTTCAGCCCGACCGGCGCGGTCGTGAAGGATGCCGCCGTGCTGGGGCTCCGCAGCGCGATCAAGTACTGACCCGCAGCCGACAGGTCGAAAAGCGTCGCTCTTGCGGCCGATCTCGGCTATCGGGACGGCCGACGCCATGAGCCCTGCCATTTCCGCCCACGAACACCTGCTCGACCTGTTTCGACGGCACGGATCGACGCTTGTCGAAACGCCGATCCTGCAGCCCGCGAGCCTGTTTCTCGAGCTGTCCGGCGAAAGCATCCGCCGCCGCCTCTTCGTCACGCAGGACGCGGAGGGCGGCGAGTTCTGCCTTCGGCCCGAGCACACGATCCCGGTCTGCATCGCGCATGTCAGTTCCGGCCGGGCGGCCGGCGAATATTGCTATCTCGGTCCCGTGTTCCGGCAGCGCTCCGGCGAGCCGAGCGAATTCCTGCAAGCCGGCCTCGAGTCGATCGGCCGTGAGGACCCCGAGGCGGCGGATGCGGACATCTTCGCCGCCGCCATGCGGGCCATGGCGCTGTTTCCGCGCCGCGAATGGACCGTGACGGTCGGCGACATGGGGCTGCTGGAAGCGCTGCTCGATGCGCTGGATGTCGGCCCCTCGGCCCGTCGCCGCCTGGTGCGGCAGCTCTCGGCCGGCGAAAGCGTCGATGCCGCGCTGGCCGGCGAGGTTCGCCCGGCCTCGTCCGATTATGCCGGGCTTCTGTCCGCCATCGAGGGGCAGGATCCGCGGGCCGCCAAGGCCTTTGTTGAGGACGTGATCTCGATCGCGGGCATCTCCGCCGTCGGCGGGCGCAGCGCCGCCGAGATCGCCGAGCGCTTCCTGTCCCGTGCCGCCAACCGGTCCGGCGGCATGAGCGAGGCCGCGCGCGACGCCTTGCGCCGTTACCTCGCCATCCGGGGCGATCTCCATTCGGCGCCCGGGGCCGTGCGGCAGCTCGCATCCGATCTCGGGCTCGATCTCGGCCCGGCGCTCGCGCGCTTCGAGGCGCGCACCCGCGAGATCGAGGCGCGCAACGTCAATCTCGGCACCGTCCGGTTCGCCGCCTCCACGACGCGCAACATGGATTACTACACCGGCTTCATCTTCGAGGTGCGCAGCGAGGATGAGCCGGCCGGACGCCTCGTGGTCTCCGGCGGGCGCTATGACCGCATGCTGGAGCAGCTCGGTGCCGGGCGCCCGTCGCTGGCCGTCGGCTGCGCCTTCTGGCTCGACCGGCTCGAAGGAGCCCCGGCATGAGCGAGCCCGCGCTGGTCCTGGCCGTCCCGTCCAAGGGCCGCCTCCAGGAAAATGCGGCGGCGTTCTTTGCCCGCGCCGGCCTGCCGCTCAACCGCACGCGCGGCGCCCGCGATTATCGCGGCACGCTCGCCGGCATGCCGGATGTCGAGGTGCTGTTCTTGTCGGCGAGCGAGGTGGTCGCCCAGCTCGCCTCCGGGGCCGCCCATCTCGGCGTCACGGGCGAGGATCTGCTGCGCGAGAGCGTGGCCAACGCCGACGACGCCGTGGAAATCGTGACCGGCCTCGGCTTCGGGCACGCGAACGTGGTCGTCGCGGTCCCGCAGGCCTGGATCGACGTGCGCACCATGGCCGATCTCGACGAGGTCGCGGCCGATCTGCGCGCGCGGCACCGGCGCCGGCTGCTGGTCGCGACGAAATACCTGAATCTCACGCGCCGCTTCTTCGGCGAGCACGGGGTTGCGGATTATCGCATCGTCGAAAGCCCCGGGGCGACGGAAGCCGCCCCTGCCTCCGGCTCGGCGGACCTCATCGTGGACATCACGACCACGGGCGCGACGCTCGCGGCGAACGGGCTCAAGGTGCTCGACGACGGGCTGATCCTGCGCTCGGAGGCGAACCTCATCGCGTCCCTGGCGGCGCCCTGGGGTGAGCGCGCGCTGCGCAGCGCCCGCCAGGTGCTCGCCCGCATCGCGGCCGAGGAACTGGCCCGAACCACGCGGGACGTGTGCGCGAGCCTTGCCGGCGCGGACGGGGTCCTCGACAGCATCGCCCAGCAGGTCGGCGCGGCCCGGCTTCGGCCCGGCCCGGGCGGAAACGAGGTCGTCCTGCGCTGCCCGGCCAAGCGGGTGTTCGAACTCGTCGAGGCGCTGATGGCGGCGGGCGCGGCGCGCGCCACCGTGACGGCGCACGATTACGTCTTCGAGCAATCCGATCCGCTGGCCGAGCGGCTGTTCTCGCGATTGGCGTCGTCCACCGGCAAGATCTGACCTGCGACACGCGTTGCGTTGTGCCGCGTTTCGACAGCCACTAAAATCAACAGGGTTTTCCAGATGGGGAGGAGCATGCGTTCGATCGGATACGGGGTTGCTGCTCTGTGCCTCGTGGCCGCGGGCGAAGCGGCCGCGCAGGGCGGGCCAGCCGGCATGGGCTGGGGCGCAGGGCGGGCCAACCAGCACAAGCAGGACCAGACCCAATTGCCGCCCCGCAAGGAGGAGAAGCGCTTCCCGCTCGGGCAGGCCTGGATCGCGGTCAGCATCAACGGCAAGCCTTACGCTGGCGCGGAGCGGCCGACCTTCCGGCTCGACGACCAGTTCCGCGTGCACGGCTTCGCGGGCTGCAACACCTTCTCGGCGACGGCCTATCCGCTGCGTGAGCAGGGCCTCGCGGTCGGCCCGATCGCGATGACCAAGCGCGCCTGCGACAAGGGCGTGTCCTCGGCCGAGATGCAGTATCTCACCGCGCTTCGGACCTCGGCGAAGTGGGACACGGTGGTCGGTTCGCTGGTGATCAAGGGCCCGAACGGCGAGCTGAAGTTCGAGCGTTCCCTCTAGGGCCGCATCCGAAAGGGTGCTGCCCCCGCGGCGCCCGGCTCAGGCCGGGGCCGTCTCTCGCTGGGCGTCCATCGGCCTGAAGGCCTGATCGGCGCCCTGGCGCAACTCCACCCGGCGCTCGTGGTAGGCGAGCAGGGTCGAGCGATGCCCGATCGACACGATCGTGGTCTCCGGAAGCCGCTCCGCCAG
>JAQGJZ010000015.1 GCA_028290385.1 Enterovirga sp. | reverse complement strand
CGAGGACACGCCGGACGCGCAAACCGCGATCGAGCCGGTTGCCGCGACAGGGCTCGACGGGCCCCCGCCGAAAACCGAGCCGGCGAGCGCGGCCGACGCCGTCACGGCCGTCACCCCGACACCGGATGGCGAGATCCCGACCGACGCGCCGCCTTCGCCCGCCGCGGATGCAGCCGCCCCGGCCGAGTCCGCTGCCGACCCGATGGCCACGGTGGCTGAGCCGATGCCGCCGCCCCAAGCCCGCGAGCGCGCCGCCGAAAGCGGCGGGTTCGGCCGTTATGTGGCGGCCGGGATCGTCGGTGGCGTGATCGGCGCCGGGTTCGCCGTGGGAGCGGACATCTATTGGCGCCAGCCTCCGGCCGATTTCGAAGGCCGACTGGCGGCGCTGGAAACGCGGCCGCGGCCGGCCGCCCCCGTTCCGACGGTCGCCCAGCCCGCGAACGAGGCGATGGAGCGCCGGCTCGCGGCGCTCGAGAACCAATCCCGCGGTCTGACGGAAGCCGCCGAGGCCGCGCGCAATGCCGCCGAAACGAGCCGGCGCCAGTTGGCGGAACTCGCGAACCGGCCGGCCCAGGCGGCGTCGGCGCCCGCAACGCCTTCGGCACCGCCGCGTCCGGACCCGGCCATCCGGGAAGGGCTCGACCGGCTGGGTGCACGCATCGACGGGCTGGAGGGACGGATCGCGCAGGCCGCGCCCGCATCCGCGCTCGACGAGCTTCGGACCACGCTGCAGACCGTGCAGCGCGAGGCCGAGGAGCGGAACCGCAGCGTCACCGCAGCGCTGGGGGCCGTCCAAGCCGCAACCAACGGCGTGAACCAGCGGCTGCAGGCAAGCGGCGAGGACATCGCCAAGCTGACGGCCGAAGTCGCCAAGTTGCCGCCCGCCCTGCTGCAGGCCGGGCTGCGCACGGTGGTGGCCGGCCAGATCGGGCAGGATCTGCGCAGCGGCCGGCCGCTCGGTCCGGGCCTTTCGGCGCTGGAGCGCCTCGGCGTCGCTGGCCCGGCCCTGGAGCCGCTCCGTCCTTATGCGGCGCAGCCCGCGCCTGATGCGGCCACGCTCGCGGCCGAGTTCAAGCCGCTGGCCGCGACGATCACGGCCGAGCCGCAGGGCCCGGCCGGGTCGCTCACCGACCGTCTGCTGCGCGTCGCGGACAAGATCGTGACCGTGCGGGCGATCGGCGATGGGAGCGGCCGCGACGTGCCCGGCCTCGTCGGCCGGATCGAAGCCGCGCTCGCCCGCGGCGCCCTGCCGGAAGCGGCAGCGGCGTGGGATTCGCTGCCGGACGAACCGAAGCGCGCGTCCGCGGCGTGGGGCACTCGCCTCAAGGCCCGGATCGCGGCCGACAATGCCGCCCAGAAGCTCGGCGCCGATTCGCTGGCGGCGCTCGACGCGCCGTCTCGCTGACCAGGATCACCTCGCATGTGGCGCGTTCTGCTCTACCTCGCCCTCTTCGCGATCGCCGCAACGGGGGCCGTGTGGCTGGCCGACAACCCCGAAACGGTCTCGTTCACCTGGGCCGGGCGTGAATACACGACCTCGCTGGCACTCGGCGTGGTGGCGATCATCGTGCTTGCGATGCTGCTGTCGCTCGTCTGGTCGATCGTCCGCTGGGTGCTGAACGCGCCCCACCGCCTGGGCCAGGGCTCGCGCCGCCGCAAGCGCGAGCGCGGCCTGACGGCCTTGTCCCGCGGCATCGTCGCGGTCGGGGCCGGGGACGTCAGCACCGCCCGGCGCTACGCGAACGAGGCCGAGCGGCTCCTCGGACACCAGCCGCTGGCGCTGCTGCTGAAGGCGCAGGCCGCGCAGGCCGCCGGAAATCGCGACGCCGCGGAAGCGACCTTCCGCGAGATGACCGAGTTGCCCGAGACCCGCGTGCTCGGGCTCCGGGGTCTGTTCGTCGAAGCGCGCCGGTCGGGCGACCTCGCCTCGGCCCGCGCCCATGCGGAGGAGGCGGCCCGCCTCGCCCCGTCCGTCGGCTGGGCTAACGACGCCGTGCTCGAAGCCTATTCCGCGGAGGGGAACTGGTCGGCGGCTCTGCGCAGCGTCGAGCGGCGGGCCTCGCTGGGCCTCATCGACCGTGTGACCTCGCGCCGGCAGCGAGCCGTCCTGCATGCGGCCGACGCCATGGCCAAGGAGGAGGCCGATCCCGATCGCGCGCTCGACGCGGCCCTCGAAGCCGCCCGGCTCGCGCCCGATCTCGTTCCGGCCGTCGCGCTCGCGGCCCGGCAGCTGTCCCGCAGGGGCGACCTCAGGCGGGCGGCCAAGATGGTCGAGGCAGCTTGGCGGCAGACCCAGCATCCCGACCTCGCGGCCGCCTATCTCAACCTGCGGGTGGGGGATTCGGCGCTCGACAGGCTCGGCCGCGCCGAAACGCTGGCCCGCCTCTCCAGCTGGTCGTCGGAATCGCGCCTCGCCATTGCGCGTGCGGCGTTGGACGCGCGCGAGCCGGCCCGCGCCCGCGACGCCGTCCGCCCACTGCTCGACGAGCGGCCAAGTGTGCGCGTGTGCCTCGCGATGGCCGAGATCGAGCAGGCCGAGGGCAATACCGGCCGGGTGCGCGAATGGCTCGCCCGGGCCGCGCATGCGCCGCGCGACAAGGCCTGGATCGCGGACGGTATCGTGTCCGAGACCTGGGCCCCCGTGTCCCCGGTCAGCGGGCGCCTGGACGCGTTCGTGTGGGATACCCCGCCTGAGGTTCTCGGCGCGCCGGGCGGGGCCGTGACGACGATGTTCGCCGAGCCGGACGAGCCGGAGACGACGGCCGCCGCTCTGCCCTCGCTCCCCCCGGCCACAGCCTCCGAGCCGGAGGCCGCTGCTTCCGCCGGAATCGAACCCGTCGCGCCGCCGGCCGCCACGCCCCCGGCACCCCCTGCCGACGTGCCGGCCGCGAGCGTTCCGGCCGAGCCGGCGCCGGACGTGAAGGCCGACGTCACCACGCTGCCGACCCGGCAGGTTCCGCCGCAGTCGATTCCGGCCGAGCCGGCGAGCCCCGATGCGGCAAAGCGGCCGACCCCTGTGATCGTCGGCGGCTCGGCGCCGTCCCCGTCTCCGGTGGTCTTTCCCGTGTCCCACCCGCCCGACGATCCGGGCGCGGACCTCGAGCAGGAGGAGGAGCGGCCGCGCCGCCGCTTCCTGGGTTGATCTCGGCGCGGGCGGAGGCGCTCGCGCAAAGGAGGAGCACGCCATGAAACGCAGTTTCGCAGTTCTCGCTCTCGCGGCATCCCTGCTGGCGGGCCCCGCCCTCGCCCAGACGGCCCAGACACCTCAGACGGGGGCGGCACCGGGCACCCGGCCGGCCGCGCCCGCCGCGTCCACCACGCCCTCCGCGGCTCCGACCGCGCCTGCGGCTTCGACCGCCGCACCCGCAAAGGTGCAGCTGATCGACATCAACACGGCCTCGAAGGAGGAGCTCGACAAGCTGCCGGGCGTCGGCCCGGCGCGGGCCGAGGCCATCATCAAGAACCGTCCCTACAACGGCAAGGACGAGCTCCGCCGCAAGAAGGTGCTGCCGGAGAGCGTGTACCAGGGCATCCGCGAGCGGATCATCGCCCGGCAATCCTGAGCCGGCCCGCGCG
>JAQGJZ010000061.1 GCA_028290385.1 Enterovirga sp. | reverse complement strand
TCGCGACCCTCGGAGAACGGCTCGCGCCGGCCGGCGCCACGGTCGTCGCCGACGCGTCCTGTGGCCACGACGCAGACGCCCTCGCGGCCGCGCTGCGGGACCAGGCGGCCGGCGATGCCGAGCTGATCGTCGTCTTCGGCGCCTCCGCCATCGCCGACCGCGCCGACGTGATCCCGTCCGCCATCGAGGCGGCTGGGGGGCGGGTCGAGCATTTCGGCATGCCCGTGGACCCGGGAAACCTGCTCCTCGTCGGCCGCATCGGCCCGAAGCCGGTGATCGGCGCTCCGGGCTGCGCGCGCTCGCCGAAGGAAAACGGGTTCGACTGGGTGCTGCAGCGGCTGCTTGCCGGCATCCCGGTGACCCGGGCCGACATCACGAAGCTCGGGGTCGGCGGCCTTCTCATGGAGATCGTGTCGCGCGGGCAGCCTCGCGAAGGCGGCGAAGGCGCCGAGCACGCGTGAGCGCGGCATCCGCCGTCGCCGCCATCGTGCTCGCGGCCGGGCGGGGCACGCGGTTCGGCGAGAGCCCGAAGCTCCTCGCCCCGTTCGGCGGAAAGCCGCTGGTGCGCCATGCGGTCGAGGCCGCGCTTGGGGCGGAGCTCCCGACCCTCGTGGTCCTGGGCCATCGGGAGGCGGAGATCCGGGCGGCCCTGGCCGACCTCCCGGTGATCTTCGTCGCCAACCCCGATTACGCGGACGGCCTGTCCACCTCGCTCAAGGCCGGCTTCGCGGCCCTGCCCGCCGCCTCCGCGGCAGCGATCATCCTTCTCGGCGACATGCCTGGCGTCACCCCTGCCCTGCTCGACCGGCTGGTCGGCGCCTGGGAGGATGCCGGCCGGCCGAGCGCCGTCGTCCCGGTCGCGGGGGGACGGCGGGGGAACCCGGTTCTGCTCTCGCGCCGGCTCTCGGCTGACATCGCCCACCTTGTGGGCGATGCGGGGGCGGGTCCGCTGCTCAAGCAGCGTCCCGACGTCGTCGAGCTGTCCGCGGACGACCCGGCCGTCCTGTTCGACGTCGACACGCCCGCGGCTCTCGCAAGCCAAGCGGCGCACTCGCAATCCTGAGAAACGGCAGCATGCATATCGGACTGATCGGCGGCATCGGGGTCGCCGCGACCATCGTCTATTATCAGCGCCTCAGCGCGGCCGTGGCTGAGCGCGCGGGAGCGAAGCTCGACCTCACGATCGTTCACGGCGACATCCAGGAGCTGATTCGGAACAACCTAGCCGATCGGCGCTACGAGCAAGCCCGCGCCTTCCTGCCGCTGCTCGAGCGGCTGCATCGCGCCGGGTGCGATTGCGCCGCCATCACCTCGCTCGGGGCGCATTTCTGCTTCGACGAACTCGCCGCGATCTCGCCCCTGCCGCTGATCTCGGGCGTCGCGCCGCTCGATCGGTTCTTCGTCCAAAACGGCATTAAGCGGATCGGCCTTCTGGGCACGCGCGTGGTGATGCGGACCCGGCTCTACGGCCAGCTCGCGGCCACGGAGGCCCTCGCGCTCGATGACGAGATCGACACGATCGGCCAGGCCTACCAGGAGGTTGCCGTTGCGGGGGTTTGCTCGCCCGGGCAGCGCGACCTCTTCATCGGTGCAGGGCAACGGATGATCGACGCGGGCGCGGACGCGGTCGTCCTCGCGGGCACGGACCTCAACCTCGCTTTCGACGGCCGTGACACGGGCTATCCGGTCATCGACGCGCTCGACGTGCACGTGGCGCTCCTGGCGGATCTCGCCAGCGGGCGCGTGCCGCTCTCGTCGGCTCAGACCTCGACGAAGACCACGCCGTCGAGCACCGCCGAGTAGAACAGCATGCTCGCGACCAGCACGAAGGCGTGCCAGACCGCGTTCTGGAAGCGCAGGCCTTGCCAGACGTGGAAGATCACGCCGGCCACGTAGACCGAGCCGCCGGCGACCATCAGCCAGACCGTCGAGGGCGGCAGCGCCGCCGAGATCGTGTTCCAGGCGAGCCCGCCGCTCATCCCGAGCAGGATGCACAGGGCGATCGAGAGCCGGTCGAAGCGGCCGGGGAGCGCAACTTTGAGGGCGGCCCCGCCGAGCGCGACGGCCCAGACGCCGAACAGGAGCGCATAGCGATCGAACCCGTGCGGAAAACGCGTGATGAAGGGCGTGTAAGTGGCCGCGATGAGCACGTAGATCAGAGCATGGTCGAAGCGGCGCAGAAGCCACTTCGTCCGGGAGACCGGCCAGAGGTTGTAGGCGGCCGAGACGGACAGCAGGGCGACGAGCCCGATCGCATAGACCGTGACAGCGGCGAGTTGCGCCCAGCCGGCGAACACCGCCGCGAGAACGATGATGGCCGCGCCGCCGATCACCCCGAACGCGATTCCGATCCCATGCACGACGGCGTCGGCGATCATCTCCGCCCTGGTGTAGTTCCAGGTGATGTGAAGCGGACGTCCGTCGTGGTCGGTCATGCGGCTCCTGCCGGGTTCAGGCAGCCATGATTCACAGCGAAGCTGTCAGAACCATGACTGGCCATCCCGGAATGGAGCCAGCATGCCGGTTGGTTCCCTACTCCGCGGCCATCGGCATCCGGGCGCGCTGCGCGGCGCGCCAGACCGCGGCCGGAGTCGCCGGCATGGCGATGTCTTCGTGCCCCAGAGCGTCCGTCACGGCGTTGATGACGGCAGGCGGCGCCGCGATCGCCCCGGCCTCGCCGCAGCCCTTCATGCCGAGCGGGTTCGAGGGCGCGGGCGTAACCGTCATGCCGACTTCCAGCACCGGCAGGTCCGCCGCGCGCGGCATCGTGTAGTCCATGAAGCTCGCCGTAACGAGCTGGCCGTCGGCGTCGTAATGCGCGCCTTCCAGCAGCGCCTGCCCGACGCCCTGGGCGATGCCGCCATGCACCTGGCCCTCGACGATCATCGGGTTGATGACATTGCCGAAATCGTCCACCGCCGTGAACCTCGCGACCGTGGTCACGCCCGTTTCGGGGTCGATCTCCACCTCGCAGACATGGACGCCCGCCGGGAAGGTGAAGTTCGTCGGGTCATAGAACGCGCCCTCCTTCAGGCCGGGCTCGAGCTCGGACCCGTTGAACTTGTGCGCGATGTAGGCCTGGAGCGCGGTCGAGGCGAAGTCGATCGCCTTGTCCGTCCCGGCGACGCCGAACTTGCCGTCCTTGAACTCGATGTCGGTCTCCGACGCCTCGAGCACATGGCCGGCGACTTTCTTTCCCTTGGCGACGATCTTGTCGAGCGCCTTCGAGATCGCCGACATGCCGACCGCGCCCGAGCGGGACCCGTAGGTGCCCATCCCGAACTGCACCTTGTCGGTATCCCCGTGCACGACCTTGACGGTCTCGATCGGCACGCCGAGCCGGTCGGACACGAGTTGCGCGAACGTGGTCTCGTGGCCCTGGCCGTGGCTGTGCGACCCGGTCAGCACCTCGATGTTGCCGGTCGGGTTCACCCGCACCTCGGCCGATTCCCAGAGGCCGACGCCGGCCCCGAGCGACCCCACCGCCTGGGACGGGGCGATGCCGCAGGCCTCGATATAGGCCGAGTAGCCGAGACCGCGCAGCTTGCCGCGGCGCTGGCTCTCGCTCCTGCGCGCCGGAAAGCCGGCCACATCGGCGAGCTGCAGCGCCTTGACCAGCGCCGCCTCGTAATCCCCGCCGTCATACATCATGATCACGGGCGTCTGGTGCGGGAAGGTCTTGACGAAGTTGCGCCGCCGGAACTCGACCGGATCCATCCCGAGCTCGCGCGCGGTCACCTCGACGAGGCGCTCCACCACGAAGGTCGCCTCCGGCCGACCGGCCCCGCGATAGGCATCGACGGGAGCGGTGTTGGTGTAGACCGCATCCACCTCCGCGTAGATCGCCGGGATCGCGTACTGGCCCGACAGCAGCGTCGCGTAGAGGTAGGTCGGGACGGAGGACGCGAAGGTCGACAGATACGCGCCCATATTCGCGATCGTCTTCACGCGGAGACCGGTGATGCGGCCGTCCTGATCGGTCGCGAGTTCGGCCCGGGTGACGTGGTCGCGCCCATGCGCGTCGGAGAGGAACGCCTCCGTCCGGTCCGAGCTCCATTTGACCGGGCGCTTCAGCCGACGGGCGGCCCAAAGGCACACGACCTCTTCGGCATAAACGAAGATCTTGGAGCCGAAGCCCCCGCCGACATCCGGCGCCACCACCCGCAGCTTGTGCTCGGGCGCGAGGCCGACGAAGGCGGACAGGATCAGGCGCGCGACATGCGGGTTCTGGCTCGTGGTGTGGAGCGTGAACGATTCCTCGCCCGGGTCGTATTCGCCGATCGCCGCGCGCGGCTCCATCGGGTTCGGCACCAGCCGGTTGTTGACGATGTCGAGCCTCGTCACATGCGCGGCGGACGCGAACGCGGCCTCGGTCTTGCCCTTGTCGCCCAGCTCCCACTCGTAGACCGTGTTGCCGGAAATGCCCTCGTGCACCTCCGGCATGCCGGGCCCTTGCGCCTTGGCCGGATCGACCACCGCGGGGAGCACATCGTACGTGACGGCGATCTTCTCGGCGGCGTCCTGGGCCTGCCGCAGCGTCGTCGCGATCACGACGGCGACATGGTCGCCGACATAGCGGACGACGTCCTTGGCGAGCGCCGGATGCGCACCCGCCTTCATGGGCGAGCCATCCTTCGAATGGATCATCCAGCCGCAGATCAGCCCGCCGACGTCTTCCTCGAGCAGGTCGTCGGACGTGGGCACGAACTTGCGCAGGTCCCGACCCGTATAGACCGCCTCGACGCCCGGCGCCTTCACGGCCTCCGAGGTGTCGATCGACGTGATGCGCGCATGCGCATGCGGCGAGCGCAGAAAGCAGGCGTGGAGTTGGCCGTCCCGGTTGATGTCGTCCGTGTAGCGGCCACGGCCGGTGATGAACCGCTTGTCCTCGAGGCGCTGCACGCGCGCGCCGACGCCTGTTCCGGCCATCACATCCTCCGAATGTAGGCCCTCCTCTCCGGGAGGGTTTGTCAGTCTGCTGCGACCGGGGGACGTCCTCCCGCCCTTGGGGAAGAGGTCGCCCCCTGGCTATTCGGCTGCTTGCTGCAGCGGCTGCCCGCCCATGGCGCGGGCGCCGGCCCCGATCGCCTTCACGATGTTGTGGTAGCCGGTGCAGCGGCAGAGATTGCCCTCGAGCTCCTCGCGGATCGTGTGGTCGTCGAGGGAGTTGCCGAGCCGGTTCACCATGTCGACGGCCGTCATGATCATGCCGGGCGTGCAGAACCCGCATTGGAGGCCATGATGCTCGCGGAACGCCGCCTGCATCGGATGCAGCTCGGCCCCTTGGGCAAGACCCTCGATGGTGAGAACGTCCGCCCCTTGGCATTGCACGGCCAGGATCGTGCAGGCCTTGATCGCCTGGC
>JAQGJZ010000541.1 GCA_028290385.1 Enterovirga sp. | reverse complement strand
CGGAAATTGGCGACCGGCTCCTCGTCGACCTCGTCCTCCTTGTAGAACCAGGGCTCCTGCAGGGCGGCATCGCGCCAGGCCTGGAAGGCCGGCAGCCCGAGGATCGCGTCCATGTAGGTGCGCGAGGCGGGCGAGACCGCGACGGAGTAGGTGTCGAACCGGGTCACGACGGGCGCATACATGGCGTCCGCGGCGGAAAACGCGCCGAACAGAAAGGGGCCACCCTGGCCGAAGCGGGCGCGCGCGTCCTGCCACAGGCCGTCGATGCGGGCGACGTCGCGGGCCACCGCCTCACCCCGGTCCTTGGCGGCGAAGCGCTTGCCGAGATTCATCGGGCAGGCGTTCCGGAGGGCTTGGAAGCCCGAATGCATCTCGGCCGCGAGCGAGCGCGCCAAGGCCCGGGCCTCGCGCTGCCCCGGCCAGACCTGCGCATCCGGCCACCGCTCGGCCACGTATTCGGTGATGGCGAGCGAGTCCCAGACGGTGATCGCGCCGTCGATGAGCACCGGAACCCGCCCGGCGGGCGAATGCTCGCGAATGCGGGCGGAGGTGTCGGGTTGCCCGAGCGGCACCACGATCTCATCGAACGCGATGCCGGCCTGCTTCAGCAGGAGCCAGGGCCGCAGCGACCAGGAGGAATAGCACTTGTTGGCGATGACGAGGGTCGACATGGCGCTCTCCGTAGCACAACCGTTCTGTCCGAGGGGGACGTCCGGGCGCCAACACAATCGCGTCAAGCCTCCGATCAGCGGCCGTGATGGATCGCGCTCACGCGGTCGGCAGGCGCTCCGGCGCGAGATGGGCGGCTGCGACGCCGAGATCGGCGATCCCATTCGGGACCGTGCCCGAGAGGATGAGGCTCGCCGTGATGGCGCCAAGCGCGGGCGCGGTCTGGAAGCCGTAGCCGCCCTGCCCCGCAAGCCAGAAGAAACCCTCGGCCGCGGGGTCGAACCCGACCACGGGCGTCTTGTCGGGCGCAAAGGTGCGCAGGCCGGCCCAACTCCGCGCGATGCGGCGGATCGGGAGCTCGGCGACCGCCTGGATGCGGTCCGCCGCGATCGCGACGTCGAGTTCGTCCGGCTGCGCGTCGCAGGGAACGCTCGGCGTTTCGTCTGCCGGCGACCCGAGGATCATGCCGGCATCCGGCTTGAAGTAGAAAGCCTCGCGCGGGCCGATGCAGATCGGCCAGTCCCGCACCGACACGCCCTCTGGCGGCGCGAACAGGAACGCCGTGCGGCGCTTCGGCTGCAGCCCGCGCCGGGGCACGCCCGCCAGTTCGGCCACGGCATCTGCCCAGGCCCCGGCCGCGTTCACCAGGATGTCGGCGCTCACCGGGCCGGCCGGCGTATCGACCCGCCAGCGCCCGCCTGAGCGCGCGATCCCGCGCGCTTCGGCTCGGGTCATCACCCGGGCGCCGTGGCTCCGGGCCACCCGCAGAAAGCCTTGCAGGCAGGCATGGGTGTCGATGTCCTGCGCGTCCGGCTCCAGCACGCCGGCCCGCACCCAGCCCGGCTTCAGGGCCGGAACCAGCCGGCGCGCCTCCTCGGCATCCACGGCACGCACGCTGTCGACCAGCGCCCGCGTTTCCGACAGGAGCGCGGCGAGCCAGGCCTCGTCGCCGTCG
This sequence comes from Enterovirga sp., assembly GCA_028290385.1. Taxonomy (GTDB): domain Bacteria; phylum Pseudomonadota; class Alphaproteobacteria; order Rhizobiales; family Beijerinckiaceae; genus Enterovirga. The sequence goes on along the minus strand of JAQGJZ010000541.1, from coordinate 4,154 downwards.
GTCCCGACATGCAGGGCGCCGCGGGGGCTGAGCAGCGGATGCTCGGCGAAGCCCTCAGGAGGCGCGGCGAGAAAGGGCCGGCTCGCGACCGTGAGGGCGCGAACGACCGCGTTGCCATAGGTCTCCGTGAACAAGGCGGCGGAGCGGCCGGAGGCATGGTAGCCGGGCTGGTCCTCCCGCTCGAGTAGGACGACGCTGCGATGCGGCGCCAGGTAGGCGGCCGCGGAGGCACCGGCGAGGCCGCCCCCGATGATGGCGATCTCCGCGTCCGTCATGCATCACCCCGGCGCCGAGACACGGTTGATAGACAGGAAACCATTTCGCTCAAGCTTGATGCAACACCTGCCCGGTACAAGGACCGACAACGAGGTCGCAAAGACCTCAGCGACAGGGCATCAGATGATCGACACCGCGATTTGTTTCGTCTTTGGAGCAGTGTGCCCGCTTGCGAGCGTGGTGTGGCTCCTGGCGGCACATTAGGCAGGGCTCGAGGTCGACACCACAAAAAAGGGGCTGCCCAAGGCAGCCCCTTTTCTTTTGCCGCGAGCAGACCGGCCGAGCCGGACGGCCCTGCTGCCGGCGGACGGCCGCAGGACGGAGATCGCGGGCTTGGCTTGGCCGGGGGCCGGCTCAGCTCAGATGCTTGGAGAGGTGCTTGTTCATCTCGAACATGGTGACCTTGTCGGTCCCGAACACCTTCTGGAGCTTGTCGTCCGCGAGGATCTCGCGGCCGTTCTTCGGGTTCTGGAGCTTGTTCGACTTGATGTATTCCCACACCTTCGAGACAACCTCGGTGCGCGGCAGCGGCTTCGTGCCAACGACGGCGCCGAGCTCCTTGGACGGCGTCATCGGCTTCATCAGCGCCGGGTTGACCTTGCGAGCCGTACCCTCTTCGCCCTTCGCAGGCGCCTTCGCGCCGCCTTTCGCCGCCGTCTTAGTTTCCTTGGCCATTCCCGCCATCTCCTCTAGTCGCGGAATCAACCGCAGCCGAGGGACCCTTGAGCAGAGGGGCGCGGTCCGTCAACGCTCTAGAGGCATTCCTCTGTTAGTTTTTCGCCCCTGAAAGCCCCCTGCGGGCCGGTTGCGGCAAGAAATCGCTTAGGAATCGGCCATCGCGCGCCGGCCCGAGTGGCAGGCGCCCTCCCCGCCCGGCCACACGGGCCTGACCCGCTGGAGACGGGCGCCGCCGGGGCCTTGTGCCCCCCTGCGGCCAGCAAGGGGCGGGACGCCCTGCGCGACCCCGCTCGAACCGGCCCCGGCCCTAGATGCGATTTAGACTTAGTCTAAGCTACTGACAAATCTCGTGTTTTTGTTGCGCCCGTCGCCGGGCCGTGCTCTAGCCATGGCTCGCGCGGACAAGGAGCGAACGGTGCGCAGGTTTCTGGATGGTCTTCGTGTTGCAGCCCTGGGGGCGGCGACGCTGACCGGCGCGTCAAGCGTCCTGGCGAACGAGGTCAACGTTTATACGAACCGCGAGCCCGGCCTCTACTCGGCCACGCTGGACGAGTTCACGAAGGCGACCGGGATCAAGGTCAATGCGATCTTTTCCGAGCAGGGCCTGGCCGAGCGGATCGCCGCGGAGGGCGACAAGAGCCCGGCCGACGTGCTGATCACGGTCGATATCGGCCGGCTGCAGCAGGCGCTGGACCTCGGCGTCGCGGCGGCGAGCCCGTCCGAAGTGGTCGCGGCGGCCGTGCCGGAGAACCTGCGCGATCCCGAGGGCCGCTGGACGGCGCTGTCGATGCGCGCCCGCACCATCTATGTCTCCAAGGAGCGCGTCCCCGACGCGGCCCTCACCTACGAGGGCCTGGCCGACCCGAAATGGAAGGGCAAGGTCTGCACGCGCTCGTTCCAGCACCCCTACAACGTCGCCCTCACGGCCGCGATGGTCGTGAAGCACGGCGAGCAGAAGACCAAGGCCTGGCTCGAAGGCGTGAAGGCGAACCTCGCCAAGAAGCCCTCGGGCGGCGACCGGGACGTCGCCAAGGACATCGCGGCGGGCGTCTGCGACCTGGGGCTCGGCAACTCCTACTATGTGGGCCTGATGGCCAACGGAAAGAGCGACGACCAGAAGAAGTGGGCGGCCGCGATCCGCCCGGTCCTGCCGACCTTCGAGGGCGGCGGCACGCATGTGAACGTCTCCGGGGCGGTCGTCGCCAAGAACGCGCCGAACCGCGAGAACGCGACCAAGCTGATCGAGTACATGACCTCCGCCGGCGCCCAGCAGGTCTTCGCCGACGTGAATTACGAATACCCGGTCCGTCCCGGCGTGCCCGTGAACACGCTGATCGCCTCGTTCGGCCCGCTCAAGGCCGACAGGATGAGCCTTGCGGATGTCGCGAACGCTCGCAAACGCGCGAGCGAGCTCGTTGACGAGGTCGGGTTCGACCGCTGATCGCCGCTGCACACGCCGGCCCGGGGAGTATCGGCGCCCCGGCAGAGCAGCGGACGGCGTGGCGCTTTCGCCATCGCCCGCCGCTGGTCCTTCTCGGTCCGCTTCTCGGGGCTGCGCTTGTCGCAGCCCCTCTCATTTCGCTCGCCGTGACGGCCGCGTTCGGGGGATCGAAGGCGCTCGCCCGGCTGGCCGGCACGGTGCTGCCCGCCGCCCTGTTGGAGACGGCGCTGCTGCTGTCCGGCGTCGCCCTGCTGGCAACCGCGATGGGGTCCGGCGCGGCCTGGCTCGTGACCGCGTTCCGGTTCCCCGGGTCGCGCCTGCTCGCCTGGCTGCTGCCGCTGCCGCTGGCGATGCCGACCTACGTGACGGCCTTCGTGTATGTGGAGATCCTGGACGCCGCCGGGCCGGTCCGGTCCTGGCTGCGCGAGTCCTTCGGCCGTGAGATCGCGGATGGCTGGTTTCCCGAGGTGCGCTCGCTCTCGGGCTGCATCGTGCTGTTCGCGTTTGTGCTCTACCCCTATGTCTTCGTGGCGGCCCGTGCCGCCTTCCTGACCCGTGACCCGTCGATCCTGGCCGCGGCCCGCACACTGGGCAGCGGGCCGATCCGGCTGTTCCTGCGGGTTGCGCTGCCGCTTGCCCGCCCGGCGATCGCGGTCGGCACCACGCTTGTGCTGCTGGAGACGCTCAACGACATCGGGGCGACCGAATACCTCGGCGTCCGCACCCTGACGGTCTCGGCCTACACGGCCTGGCTCAACCAGGGCGATCTCCCGGGCGCGGCCCAAATCGCCTGCATCGCGCTGCTCGTCATCGGGATCCTGCTCGTGGCGGAGGAGTTGCAGCGGGATCGGCGCCGGTTCCATGGCTCCGCCAATGCCACGGCCCGGAGCGGGCCGGTGGAGCTCGGCCGGGCGCAGGGGACCGCAGCCTTCGTGCTCTGCGCCCTGCCCTTCCTGATCGGGTTTCTGATCCCGGCAGGCTTTCTGGCGCTCGAGGTTCTGCGGCGCGACCTGATCGAAACCGCCGGGCCCGCGATCCTGGCCAGCCTGTCGACGACGATCATCCTCGCCCTCGCGGCGACCGCGCTGGTGGTTGCCTGGTCGGCCGCGATCGTGCTCGCCGTGCGGGTGCGGCCGAGCCGGCTCGCCCGGCACCTCGCCTTCGTGACGGGGCTCGGCTACGCGGTGCCCGGCACCATCCTGGTGCTCGGCCTGTTCGGCCCGCTGATCGGGCTCGACATGGCCCTGCGCCGGGCCTGGGAGTTCGTTTCCGGCGAGGCGGGCGGGCTCATCCTGGTCGGATCGGGCGCGGCGCTCGTGATCGCCTATGTGATCCGCTTCATGCGGGTGGCGCTCACGGCGATCTCGGCCCAGCTCGCGCAGACGCCTCCCGAAATCGACCAGGCGGCGCGGGTGCTCGGCGCCGGGCCGGCGTCCCTCGCCTGGTACATCCAGCTGCCGCTGCTGCGGCCGGCGCTCGGCGGGGCGGCGCTTCTGGTGTTCGTGGATTGCCTGAAGGAGCTGCCGGCCACGCTGCTGCTGCGGCCGCTCAACCTCGAGACGCTGGCGACCACCGTCTATGGGGCGTCGTCGCGCGGCTTGTTCGAGGAGGGCGCGCTCGCCGCCCTCCTCATTGTGCTCGCGGGGCTCGCGCCGATCGTTTGGCTGACGCGCGCGATGCAGCAGGCACCGCGCGCCGTCGCGACCGTACGAGCTCCCGGCGGTCAGGCCGCCTTCTGAGCGGCCCCATCGAGCGCGAC
>JAQGJZ010000535.1 GCA_028290385.1 Enterovirga sp. | reverse complement strand
CCTCCTGATGGGGGCGTTTTCGCGCAAGGTCGGCAAGGCGGCTCTGCTGCGCGAGCTCGATGGCGTCTACGGGCTGTTTCCCCGGCTCGCCGAGCGGCGGCGCCAGGATGCCGTGTCGATGTCCGGGGGTGAGCAGCAGATGTGCGCGATCGGCCGTGGCCTGATGGCGAAGCCGAAGCTCATGCTCATCGACGAGCTCTCCCTTGGCCTCGCGCCCGTCGCCGTGGACCTGCTGGTCGAAGCCCTGACCCGCCTTGCCGCCTCCGGGCTCGGCCTGCTGGTGGTCGAGCAGGATGTCGCGGTTGCGCTCGACCTCGCCGAGACCGTGATCGTGCTCGATCGCGGCCAGATCACGCGACAGGGGCCGGCCCGTGAGGTCGGCGCCGATCCGGCCGTGCGCGCAGCCTATCTCGGCGCCGCCTGAGGCCGCCGTCTTTCCCCCGGACAACCACGAGAGCAGATCATCATGGCTGACGTGATCGACTTCGCCCCCGGCGGCTACCGCTACGTGAAGGGCGTCTTCATGTACTCGGCCGGCGTCGCCGCGCAGCCCGGCCTGCGCATGGAACGCGTGCGCTTCCGCAAGGTGCTGCCCCTGGCGGAAGGATTTCGGCGCATCGCCGAGATCCTGGACGCCGCGGGCCGGCCCAAAACCGCGTTTGCGGCCTGCGAGCTGCGCTCGCCGGCGCCCTTCACGGAAGGGGGCTTCCGCAGCTTCAACGAGCTTTACGTCGAGACTCTCAAGGCTTGGGGCCTGATCGGCCCGGACGGGCTCAATCCCGTGGCCCGCAGCAATGTCTGCCCGGAGCGCGCGCCGCCCGCCGAGCCCGGTTTCCACGCCTTCTCCTTCACGGTCGAGGATGCCGGCGCGGCGCCGTCCTTCGTGGTGGCCGGTAGCGGCGAGGCGCCCGAGGGCAGGGGCAACTACCGCGACCACACGGTCGCGCTCGGGGACACGAGCCAGGCGGGCCTGCGCCGGAAGGCCGAGTACGTTCTGGGCGAGATGGAGCGCCGCATGGCCGCCCTCGGCTTCGACTGGTCCGCCGCGACGGCCGCACAGGTCTACACCGTGCACGACATCCACCCGTTCCTGGCGGACGAGATCGCCCGCCGCGGCGCGATGGACTCGGGCCTCACCTGGCAGTTTTGCCGCCCACCGGTCGTCGATCTCGAATACGAGATGGATTGCCGCGGTGTTGCGGTTGAGCGGGTGCTCTGAGCCCCGGCGGGGAGAACGAGATGGGTGAGACGGTCGCGATCATCGGGTACGGCGCTATCGGCCAGGTGCTCGCAGCCGGGCTCGCCGAGGAAGGCGGGCCGCGCCTCGCGGCGGTGCTCGTCCGTCCGCGCCAGCTTGACGAAGCGACGGCGGCGCTGCCGTCCGGCGTCGCGGTGGTGACAACGCTCGCCGAGCTCCTCGCGACGCGCCCGGGGCTGGTCGTCGAGAGCGCGGGGCAGGGCGCCGTGCGCGAACACGGGCGCGCGGTCCTGGCGAGCGGGACCGACCTGATGGTGGTCTCGACCGGCGCGCTGGCGGACGACGCGCTGTTGGACGAACTCCGGGCGGTGGCTGCGGGCAGCGGGGCGCGGATCCTCGTTCCTGCCGGGGCCACTGCGGGGCTCGACGGCCTCGGCGCCCTGAAGGCCGCGGGCCTGACCTCCGTGACCTATACGTCAGCCAAGCCGCCGCTGGCTTGGCGCGGCACTCCCGCCGAGCAGCGGCTGGACCTGGCCAGCGTGCGCGAGCGGACGGTGTTCTTCGAGGGCCCGGCCCGGGAGGCGGCGCTCAGCTACCCGAAGAACGCCAACCTCGCCGCGACCGTCGCGCTCGCCGGTCTCGGCCTCGACCGGACAACAGTTCGCCTGGTGGCGGACCCCGCCGCGTCGGGCAACACGGGCACGATCGAGGCGTCAAGCGCGATTGGCGACATGACCGTGATCATGGCCGGGCGGGCCAGCGCCAACCCGAAGACCTCCGCGTCGACGGCCTATTCGCTGCTGTACGCAGTGCGTTCGCGGGCTGCGACCCTCGTCATCTGAGGTCCGGCGCGGCTCAACGCTGATTGGGATTGGCCACCTCCGGATGGCCGGTCTCGGCGGCAGCCTGCTTCCAGGCGTGATTGCTGTCACCGACATAGCTCTGGCGGCGACGGCCGCGCGCGACAAACATGACGATGCCGAGGATCACGATTCCGGCACCGAGGCCGATGAACCAGATGTAGCTTCCGAGGTCTCCCATCGGACACGCTCCTTCATGCGCCGGAGGCCGGCTCTCGCCTGTCAACCTTGACCATCCTTCGCCGTTCCCGCCTCACGGCGCTTGACGGGGGCCCCGCGCCTTGCATGCTGCCCGCCATGAACCGGCGAAGCGTTGGGCGGATCGCGAGTGCGGCCGCCGTCCTGACATTGGGCGGGGTCGGCTACTCGGCTGTAGCCCGGAGCCGGAACCGCTATTACGACGGGCCGGTCTCGGACCATTTCGACGGCGTCCGCTTTTTCGGGCCGGGCCCGGTGACCGACCGCGGCCTTCTCGACCTCGCCCGCTGGCAGGTCGGCGGCGGACGCGAAGCCTGGCCGGAGACGTATCCGAGCCCTTTCGTGGACACTCCGCCCGAGCGAAGCGCCGGCCCGCGGGTCACGCTGGTCGGCCACGCGACGATGCTGATCCAGGTTGCCGGCCGCAACATCCTGACCGATCCGATCTGGTCGGAGCGCGCGAGCCCGGTCCGCTTTGCCGGCCCACGCCGGGTCAATCCGCCTGGGATCGGCTTCGAGGACCTGCCGCCGATCGATGCGGTGTTGATCACGCACAGCCATTACGACCATCTCGACGTCGAAACCGTCGCGCGGCTCTGGGGCCGCAATGCGCCGAAGGTGGTCGCGCCGCTCGGCAACGATTCGATCATTCGCGCCTATGACGACGCCGTAAAGGTCGACGTGCTGGATTGGGGCCAGTCCGTTGGTCTCGGGGGCGGCATCGCGGCTCATCTCGAGCCCGCCCACCATTGGTCGGCGCGGGGCATCAACGACCGGCGCATGGCGCTCTGGGGTGCCTATGTGCTCACCACGCCCGCCGGCACGATCTACCTCGCCGGCGACACGGGCTATGGCGATGGCGAGACCTTCCGGTCGGTGCGGACGCGCTTCGGCGCACCCCGTGTCGCCGCCCTGCCGATCGGGGCCTACGAGCCGCGCTGGTTCATGCAGCCGCAACACATGAACCCTGCCGATGCCGTCCAGGCCTTCGGCGACCTCGGCGCCGAGCAGGCGCTCGGAATCCATTGGGGCACTTTTCAGCTCACCAACGAGAAGGTGGACCAGCCCGCGACCGACCTTGCGGCGGCGCTCGCCGAGGCGGAGATCGCGCCGGACCGTTTCCTGGCCATGCGTCCCGGCCAGGTATGGGAGCCGGGCGAGTAGCCCGGCCGGCCGCTATCGCGGCTGGACGAAGATGTTGATCTCGAGAGCCGGGTCGTCCGGCTCGGACACGTCGTTCACGTATTCCTCGATGAAGGCGTCCTTCGCCACCACGTCCTTGGCGTCGAGATAGGTCGTGATCGTCTCGTAGGTCGTGTCGATGTCGCCGTACGGTCCCTTGTGGGTGAAGCGATAGGCTTTGCCCGACGGCGTCGTCCCGAACCGCATCTCGGCACCGAGCGCCGGCGCGGGCGTGGGCACGGCCGCGATCGGCACCATGGCGTCGAAGCGGAACGTGTCGTCGGTGGTCTGGACGAAGACCGCCAACGGCCGCCCGGCGGGAGCGATCCCGAGCCGGGCGAGCTCGGCCTCGACCTTGGCGAACGAGGCGCGAAGGTTCTTCAGGCCCTCGTCCCAGGCGCTGGTGCCCGACAGGATCAGGACCGGTTTCTCGGGCAGCACCACCTCGTCGACATTCGACGGGTCGCCGCCATCCGGAATCAGGGTCGGCCGGCTTGCGACCGCGGGCGAGGTGCCCGGGGCAGGGGCCTGTTGTAGCGTCGCGGCGGGAGGCGTCTGCTGCAGCGTTGCCGCGGGTGGCGCCTGCTGGATCGTGGCCGCCGGCGGGGTTCCGGCCGGAGGCTGCGGGCTGGCCGGAGCCGCGGCCGGCGGCGGCGCAA
>JAQGJZ010000515.1 GCA_028290385.1 Enterovirga sp. | reverse complement strand
GATTGCGCGGCGGAGCCGGCGCGGGACGCGATGCTGAACAGGGAGGCCAAGGGATGGGACTGCCGGTCTGGGCTCGGAACTTGGGACCGCGCCGGCCTGGCTGCAAGCCGACCTCAGTCGTCTTCGCCGAAGCCAAGGGAGGCCGGCGTCTCGAAGGAGACGAGCCGCCCGCTGCGGCGCGCGAGGCCGCGCCAGCCGGCGACGTCGAATTCCAACACCGCAACGCCGGCGGTCGGGAAGCCGCCCTGCAGCCGCTCCGCCCCCGCGCCCCGCTCGCCTGCGCGCACGAGATCGAGCGCCAGTTCCTCGAAGGCGGGGTTGTGGCCGATCAAAACCACGCTCGCGGCCTGCGGGTCCGCCTCCTGGGCCACCGCCAGCAGCTGCGTTTCGCCCGCCTCATAGATGCGCCGGTCGAACTGCACCGGCACGTCCGGGCGGCCGGCGAGCTCCCAGGTCTCCCGCGTTCGCGCCGACGGCGAGCACAGCGCGAGGTCGAGCGCCATCTCGGCAAGGTGCCGCGCCATCACCTCCATCTGGGCACGGCCGTGCGCGGCGAGGACGCGATCGAAGTCGCGGGCGTCCTTGCCGACGGCCTTGGCGTGGCGGAGCAGGGTAAGGCGCTTCATGTGATCCTGTGATCCCTCGATCCGCTGATCCTGCGATCCTAGCCCGGCAACGCGGCATCCAGGATGCGCAGTTCGACCCGCTCGCCGCCGCCCCAGCGGTCGAGGCAGAGCGTTCCGGCGACATGGACCGGCTGCCCGATCGCACCCAGCAGGGCACGTCCGAGCGGCTTGTCCGCAGAGCGGAACGCCACGGCCCGCAGGCTGGATCCGTCGCCGGATTTCAGCGTCGCCCGGACATGGTTCTGCCCGACCTGCCGCGCGTCGGTCAGCCGATGCTGGCCGAAGGCGAAGACCGGCTCGGGCTGGCCCTGGCCGAAGGGGCCCGCCGTTTCGATCGCCAGGACCGCCTCGACCCGTGCGCCGCCCGCCGACAGCGAGGCATCGATCATCAGGGCATCGGCCGGCTCGTCGGCGGAGCGGGCCGGCAGCGCCGCCGCGAGCGCCTCGCGGAACCGGTCGAGGTCCTGCGCCAGGATCGTGGCGCCGGCCGCCATGGCATGGCCGCCGCCCTTTATGGCGGCGCCCGTCTCGGTGGCCCCGCGCACCGCGCGGCCAAGATCCGCACCCGGGACGGAGCGGCCGGATCCGGTGGCGGTGCCGTCCGGCTTCAGCGCGAAGGCGAAGACGGGCCGGCCGAACCGCTCTTTGACGCGCGCCGCGACCAGGCCGACGATGCCGGGGTGCCAATCGGCCGAGGCCATGACGAGCAGCGGCGCGTCGGGCTCGGCGGCGAGCCGGTTACCGGCTTCGCTCTCCGCCTCCTCGACCGCGCGGGCTTCGATCGCCCGGCGCTCCTCGTTCAGCCGCTCCAGGGTCGCGGCGAGTGTGCCGGCCTGGCCGGGATCCCGGCTGATCAGGAGCCGCGCCCCGAGGGAAGCATCGCCAATGCGGCCGCCCGCATTGATGCGCGGGCCGAGGCAATAGCCGAGGTGCCAGCATTCCGGCGCGGTCTCGACGCGGGCGGCATCTATCAGGGCGGTGAGCCCCAGCCGGCGCCGGTTGCGCATCACGGCTAGGCCCTGGCGCACGAAGGCCCGGTTCAGCCCGATCAGGGGCACAACATCCGCGACGGTTGCGAGGGCGACGAGGTCGAGCGCGGCGAGCAGGTCGGGCTCCACCCGGCCCTGCCAGAACCCGCGCCGGCGCAGCTCGCGCGACAGTGCAACCAGCGTCATGAACACCACGCCGGCCGCGCACAGATGGCCCAGGCCGGACAGATCGTCCTGCCGGTTCGGGTTTACGATAGCGACCGCGCGCGGCAGTTCCTCCGGCGCGCCATGGTGGTCGAGCACCACCACGTCGGCCCCGATCCGGGCCGCTTCCTCGAGCGGCGCGTGTCCGGCCGTCCCGCAATCGACGGTGACGATCAGCGAGGCGCCCTCGCCCACCAGGGCCCGCATGGCCTCGACATTCGGGCCATAACCTTCGGTGAGGCGGTCGGGGATGTGGATGGGCGCGGTGAGGCCGCAGCCCTCCAGGTATTCCGCGAGCAGCGCCGCCGAGCAGGCGCCATCGACGTCGTAATCGCCGAACACCGCCACCCGCTCCCGCCGCTGCACGGCGTCGGCGAGCCGCGCGACGGCGGCGTCCATGGCGGTCAGCGCATGCGGGTCGGGCATCAGGTCGCGCAAGCGTGGCGCTAGGAAGCCGGGCGCCCCCTGGACGGAGACGCCGCGGCCGGCGAGCACGCGCGCGACCACGTCCGGTACGCCGTGCGTCTGCGCGATCGCAGCGGCGACGAGCGAGGAAGCGGGATCCAGTCGCTCCAGCCACGGCCGGCCGCAGACGGAACGGGTCACGCCGTGGACGGGCCGGAAGGCCGGCGCCGCGCTGGCGAGCGATTCGGACATGCGCGGAGTGTAGACGAGGCGGGCGCGCCCGCCATCCGCCCGGACGCCGCGGCCTACAGGATCCTGCGATACTGGATGAAGCCCGGCCGCTCGGCCACCTGGTCGTAGAGCGCCCGCGCCGTGGCGTTCCCTTCCTGCGTGAGCCAATACACCCGGCTCGCGCCGGCCTCAGCCGCCCGCCCGTACACGGCCTCGATCAGCGCCCGTCCTGCCCCCCTGCCCCGCGCCGCCTCGGCCGTGAACAAATCCTGCAGGTAGCAGTAGGGCCCGATGGTCCAGGTAGAGCGATGGAAGATGAAGTGGACGAAGCCGATCAGGGTCTCGCCGTCGAAGCAGCCGACAGCATGCATCGGCTCGGCGGGGTCGGTCAGGCGCGACCAAGTGGTATTCGTCACCTCCGGGGCGACGCTCGTCCCATAGAACGCGAGGTACGCCGCCCAGAGCGGCTCCCAGGCGGTTCGGTCGGTGTCCGTGAGCGGCCGGATCGCAAAGGCCGCGGTCACGCCGGTTCCACCGCGCGGGGGCCGGGCAGCTCCGGTGCGAAGCGGAAGCCGACGCTGATCCGGTTCCAGGCGTTGATGGCCCCGATCGCGGCCGAGAGATGCGCGAGTTCGTTCTCGGAGAATATCTCGCGCGCCTCCTCGAAATCGTCATCCGAGACGCCCAGCTCTATCTCGGTCAGCACCTCCGTCCAGGCAAGGGCCGCGCGCTCGCGCTCGGTATAGGCGTCGACCTCGCGCCAGGCGACGAGGAGATCGAGCTTTTCGCGCGCGACCTGCTGCGCCCGCGCGGCGTTCAGGTGGTACTGCAGGCAGAAGGCGCACCGGTTCATCTGGGAGGCGCGCAGCTTCACGAGCTCGAGCAATTCGCCCTCGAGCCCGGCGGCAAGCGCCGCCTTGTCGATGGCGACGAGCGCCTCCGCGACCGGACCGGCGAGGCTTCGAAAGCGGCGCCTATCGAGGCGCGGCGCAAGGTCGGACACGGGCGGCTCCTGTTGCTCACTCGACGACATTGTTCTCCACGACGTTGTCCGTTGCGTGGTCGCCGTTATCGGCCGAGCTGCCGAAGGCATAGCCGGCGTCGGCGCCGCAATACAACCGCCAGCCCTCGCGCGATCCGACGCTCACGGACGGCAGATGCAGCGGGAGGCTGTAGGCGAAGCGATTGCCCATGATGACGTTGAACGAGGGGGTCTGGTGGCGGATCGTGCCGCCCTCCCCGCAGTTCCGGTAAAGATAGATGCCGCCGCGCCAGCCGATGCGGAAGTGATTGTCGGTGATGCGGTTGCGGGCGGAGCCGTCGACCGCGACGATCTCGCGGCCGGTTTCGATGTCGAAGCTGTTCCCACTGATCCTGTTCTCGGCGCTTTCCGCGTCGAGATACACGGCGGTCGCGACCGAGCGACCCGTGACCTGGGACCGGGTGAGCGACACGCCGGTGACGCCCGGGCCGAGATAGAGCGGGATCTGCCCGGCGGCATGAAGGGTCGAGCGCTCAATGGCGATCCGGGTCGGCGCCGCGGCCTGCGCGCGCTCGGTATGTCCGGCGGCGCGCGAGGACAGTTTCAGCGTCTCGCCCTGGCCGTTGATCGCCATGCCCCAGATCCGGACCGCCCCGGCGATCGTGCAGTTGCGTATCGCGATGTCCGAAGGGCGGTCCCAATCCGACCGCTCTCCCCCTGGCGGACGCGAGCGGATCTCGACCGTGAAATTCGGAAAGGCGGGCTCATCGCCCGGTCGCCCGATCCTGCCGCCGCCGCAATCGATCTGCACGCCGCTGGACGCGCTGCCCTCCAGGAGCAGCCGCTTTGTCACGACATCATCCCGGCCGAGCCGGGGGCTGCAGGTCAGGCGCGCGACATCGTCCGGGCCGCGCGCCGGTTCGAGGAGAGCGGCGAGCGCGCGGGCGCCGCAGGGCG
>JAQGJZ010000502.1 GCA_028290385.1 Enterovirga sp. | reverse complement strand
ACGATCTCGTTGGCCGCAAACCACTGCGCGATTTCGATCGCGGCCGTCTCCGGCGCGTCGGAGCCGTGCACGGAGTTCTCGCCCATCGACACGGCGAATTCCTTGCGGATGGTGCCGGCGTCGGCCTTCTCGGGGTTCGTGGCGCCCATCACGTCGCGGTAGGTCTTGATGGCGTTCTCGCCTTCGAGAACCTGCACGACCACGGGGCCGGAGGTCATGGTGTCGACGAGCTCTCCGAAGAAGGGGCGCTCGCGGTGCACGCCGTAGAAGGTCTCGGCCTGGGCGCGGGTCATCTGGATGCGCTTCTGCGCCACGATGCGCAGGCCTGCCTCCTCGATCACCGCGTTGACGGCACCCGTGATGTTGCGGCGCGTCGCGTCCGGCTTGAGGATGGAGAAGGTCTGCTCGGTGGCCATGAAGATGCGATCCTGGAGGGAGAAGAGCGCGGCTTATAGCACCGAGCCTGCCCGTCTCAAGCCGGACTGAATCGCGCGCTGCCCCCGGCGGGACCGCTTCTGGTCACAGTTTCTGCAAGATCACGGTCGAGCCTCCCAACCTGTGCCCGACGGGCGCTCGGCAAAGTGTGTGAATCGGGAGGTTCGTATGCGGGTGGCTGTCTTGGCCGGAGCGACGGCATCGCTCCTCTTTGCGGGAGCTGCGGCGGCGGAAGGGGGGCGGATCACGGGCGTGTGGCTCACCGAGAACGGCGATTCCAAGATCCGCATCTCGCCGTGCGGCAAGGCCTATTGCGGAACGGTCGTGTGGGCCAAGACGAACGGCCTCGACCAGAACAACCCGGACCCGGCGCTGCGCAAGCGCGCGATCGTCGGCATGCCGCTGACCCGGGACATGCGCCCGGCAGGCAGCCGGTTCGCGGGGTCGATGTACAACCCGGAGAACGGGAAGACCTACAGCGTTACCATGCAGGTAAGCGGGTCGAGCAAGCTTGAGGTCGAAGGATGCGTACTCGGGTTCCTGTGTGGCGGCGAATCGTGGTCGCGCCTGCCCGACGAGACGGCGAGCGTCGAGCCGGTCGGCTCTCGCTAGCGCGCCAGCGCCTCGCGCTGGCCTTGCTCGCGAGCGTCGGTATGGCGCTGGGCGGCGGGGCTGCACGCGCGCAGGCGCCCGATGTCGCCGGCACCTGGCTGACGGAGGGCGGCCGCTCGCAGGTGCGCATCGCGCCATGCGGCAGCGCGCGCTGCGGCACCATCATCTGGACGGTCGCCGAGGCGAAGGACGTCCACAACCCGGACCCGACGAGGCGCGCCAAAAGCCTCGTCGGCTTGCAGATGATCCGGAATGCCCGCCCCGGCGCCGAGGGCTGGACCGGGGCGCTCTACAATCCCCTGGATGGGCGCACCTATACCGGCCGGATGCGGATCATCGCGGCCGGGCAGCTGGAGCTGTCGGGCTGCGTTCTGGCCGGCCTGATCTGCAAGTCGCAGACCTGGACGCGCCTCAGATAACGCTAGGCCGGGCGGTGGCCGAACAGGATCGCCCGCACGGCGGGGTCGTTGATGTTCGTCGTGCCGCGATCTTCGGCATTGACCGCAAGGCCACGCTGCACCGCTGGTCTGGCCCCGATGGCCTGCAGCCAGCGCTGCATGTGTTGGTAACCTGAGATGTCCTGGCCTTGGCGCTCCCAGAGCTTCGCCCAGGGGTAGGCCGCCATGTCCGCAACCGAATACGCACCGGCCAGGTATTCGCGGTCGGCGAGCCGGCGATCGAGCACCCCATAGAGCCGCCTCGTCTCGTTCGTGTAGCGGTCGATCGCGTAGGTGATCTTATCGGGGGCATAGATGCGGAAATGGTGCGTCTGGCCCGCCATCGGGCCAAGCCCGGCCATCTGCCAGAACAGCCATTGCTCGACCTCGACCCGCGCACGCTCTTCCGTCGGATAGAACAGGCCCGTCTTCCGTCCGAGATAGAGCAGGATGGCGCCCGACTCGAACACGGAAATCGGGGCGCCGCCGGGCCCGTCCGGATCGACGATGGCCGGCATCTTGTTGTTCGGCGAGATCGCCAGGAAGTCCGGCTTGAACTGGTCGCCCTTGCCGATGTTCACGGAGACGACGCGGTAGGGCAGCCCGCATTCCTCCAGCATGATCGAGATCTTCCAGCCGTTCGGCGTCGGCCAGTAATAGAGCTCGATCGGCTGCTGGGTGGCGGCTGCCATGAACGCTTGACTCCTCCGCTCGCAACAGCGGACGGGCTCCTTCTATGCCAAACCCCTCCCGGGACGAAGCGGGGACGAATTCTCGGTTGCAAGCGGACGCGCCGCCCCTACGATCGCGCGGCTGGCCGCCCGCCGGCCGAGGGAGAGAACATGCGCCACCTCAGCCTGCTCACTGCTGCGCTTTTCGCGACCTGCCTCTCGGCCGCGCCGCCTGCCGCCGCACAGGGCCTCGTTCAAACCCCGTCCGCGACCTCCGAGCCCGCTGCCGCCGACAAGGCTGCCCGTAGCCCGCGCAAGGCACGCGCCGCACGGGAGCCGACCGCGGGCCAGATGGCCGCCCGCGAACGGCAGCGCAAATGCGGCGCTGAGTGGAAGGAGGCCAAGGCCGCGAACCGGACCGGCGGGGTGAAGTGGCCGCAATTCTGGAGCAGTTGCAACGCTCGGCTCAAGGGCAACCGGGCCTGAGCGCCCGGCTTCGCCGAGCGTCGCCCGGAGTGGATGTGCGCCAGAATGCCGGCCTGGTCCCGGCCTGAGGGGGCGGGATGGACAGACTCGAGCGGGAACGGCGTCTGCTGCAGAAGGTGGTCGCCGCGGCAGCGGTCGTTCCGATCGCGGCAGGGCTGTTCGGCGTTCTGTTCGGCCCGACCCTGACGGGCGATTCCGGGCTCAGCGTCTCGGGCGACAGCCACTACCGCTATCTGTCCGGCCTGCTGCTCGGGATCGGCCTGCTGTTCTGGTCTTGCATCCCTTCCATCGAGGGAAAGGCGGCCCGTTTTCAGTGCCTGACGCTGATCGTGGTCGCGGGCGGGCTTGGACGGCTCGTCGGGCTCGGCCTCACCGGCATTCCGTCACTCGTGATGCTGGGCGCGCTCGCGATGGAGCTCGTCGTGACGCCGATCCTGTGCCTCTGGCAGGGCCGCGTTGCGCGCCGCTACCGCTTGGCTGCGCGGCCAGACGCGACCGCCTGAGCTTCCGGAAACGAACAAAGGCCCGCCGGACCACCGGCGGGCCCTGTCTAGAAACGATGCTTGCCGAAGCTTAGCGGGTCGCCGGGGCGGTCGCGCCAGCCGCACCGGTCGCACCAGCACCAGCGCTGCCGCCGGTCGGAGCAGAGGTCCGCGCACCAGCCGAACCGGAGGCGGCGCCCTCAGCGGAGCCGCCAGCCCGGCCGGAGGCGTTGCCCTCGGTCGAGCCAGTCGCACGACCGGACGCGCTGCCCGTGGCATCGATCCGGTTTCCACCGCGGTTGCCGGTCATCTCGCGATTGCCGCCGTCACGGGTGCCGACCTCGTTCCGGGTGTTGGTGCGGACGCCGACCGAGACACCGGTGCGCTCACGGGTGCCGACCGAGACGGAGCTGCGGTCATAGCTGCGCACGCCGCTCCGACGGATCGTCACCGAATCCGGCTCGGAATGGGTGCGCACGACGGTGCGGCGGCGAACGGTCGTCGCCGGCTCGGAGACGTAGCGCCGGCTCTTGCCGACGTACCGCGGCGACTTCTTCTTGCCGATGTAACGCTTCTTGATGACCGTGCGCTTCACGGCCGGAGCCCGGTCCTCGTAGACCTCGACGTTGCGGACGCCGCGACGGCGATGAACGACCTGGACATCCGGGCCGCTGTCGTAGCTGCGCACGCGGGTGCGGCTATGGACGACGGAGGACGGCCGGTCGCGAACGTCGACGCCAACCCGGGTCCCCGTTTCGCGGCGGGAGCCGGTCTCGACCTGGGCCGAGCCCGAGGAGCGCGTTTCGGCGCCTGCCTGCGCGTTGCCGCTGCGCTCGCTCGACCGGCTTTCGCTCGAACGGTTCATGCTGCCGCCGGAGCGGCCTTCGGTCGATACACCGCCAGAGGCGCCGCCGGAGCTGCTGGGGCTGGCAGCGGCCGGGCTCGAGCCGGAGCCGGCAGCGCCACCGGCCGCACCGGATCCCGAGCCGGTGGATGTTTGGGCGAGTGCAGTGCTGCCGATCAACGCGGCAGCCAGCCCGAGAGCAACAATTCTCATCGGCGTCTTTCCTCTCCTACCGAACCCTACGGTGGCGGAAGAACGCCGGCTAAGGTTCCGAGTTCCGGGCCGGGAGACCGACTGACTTCCAAAGCGTTAAGAACAGCCGGAATCTGAACGCATGTTCAGCTTGGGAGGGCCGACGATATACTCGCCCGCCCTACTCTATCCCGAGCTTTTCCTTCAGCACCGCATTTACTGCCTGGGGGTTTGTCTTGCCGCCCGTGGCCTTCATGACCTGGCCGACGAACCAGCCCAGCAGCGTCGGCTTGGCTTTCGCCTGCTCCACCTTGTCCGGGTTGGCTGCGATGATCTGATCGACCACGGCCTCGATCGCACCGGTGTCGGTGACCTGCTTCATGCCGCGGCTATCGACGATGGCGCGCGGGTCGCCACCCTCCGTCCAGACGATCTCGAACAGGTCCTTGGCGATCTTGCCGGAGATCACCGCCTCGCCGATCAGGTCCACGATCGCGCCGAGCTGGGCGGCGGAGACGGGCGAATCCTCGATCCCCTTCCCTTCCTTGTTCAGGCGGCCGAACAGCTCGTTGATGATCCAGTTTGCAGCCGCCTTGCCGTCGCGCCCCTTGGCGACCGCCTCGAAGAAGTCGGCCGAGGCCCGCTCGGCCACGAGCACGCCCGCATCATAGGGCGTGAGGCCGTATTCGGCGATGAACCGCGCCTTCTTGGCGTCCGGCAGCTCGGGCAGGTGCCGGGCGAGTTCATCCACATAGGCCTGGGTGAACTCGAGCGGGAGCAGGTCCGGGTCCGGGAAGTAGCGGTAATCGTGCGCCTCTTCCTTGGAGCGCATCGAGCGCGTCTCGCCGCGGCCGGGATCGAACAGCCTGGTCTCCTGGTTGATCGAGCCGCCATCCTCGATGATCGCGATCTGGCGACGCGCCTCATGCTCGATCGCTTGCCCGATGAAGCGGATCGAGTTGACGTTCTTGATCTCGCAACGGGTGCCGAGCGGCTAGCCGGGGCGCCGCACGGAGACGTTCACGTCGGCCCGGAGGCTGCCCTTCTCCATGTCGCCGTCGCAGGTGCCGAGATAGCGCAGGATGGTCCGGAGCTTCGACACATAGGCCTTCGCCTCCTCGGAGGAGCGCATGTCGGGCTTGGATACGATCTCCATCAGGGCGACGCCCGACCGGTTCAGGTCGACGAAGCTCTCGGTCGGCGACAGGTCGTGGATCGACTTGCCGGCATCCTGCTCCAGGTGCAGCCGCTCGATCCCGACCGTGATCGTCTCACCCTCGGGCAGGTCGACGATGACCTCGCCCTCCCCGACGATCGGGCTCTTGTACTGGCTGATCTGATAGCCCTGCGGCAGATCCGGGTAGAAGTAGTTCTTCCGGTCGAAGACGGATCGGAGGTTGATCTGTGCCTGCAGGCCGAGGCCCGTCCGCACCGCCTGGGCGACGCATTCCTCGTTGATGACCGGCAGCATGCCGGGCATCGCCGCATCGACCAGGGAGACGTGATCGTTCGGCGGCCCGCCGAACGCGGTCGAGGCGCCCGAGAAGAGCTTCGACTTGCTCGTCACCTGGGCGTGGATCTCCATGCCCACGATCACTTCCCAATCGTCGACGGCGCCCTTGATGAGCTTCTTCGGGTCTACGGCGGCGTTCATGATGTCGGTCGGTCCAGTTCGCTTCCTGCACTAAGGACGGCGCGGGGCGGGGGTCAACCTGCCCGGCGCCTCGCCCCACCGGCACCGCGCTATCGGGTAAAGCTCTCGCCCGCGAAAGCAACGATGCCGCACTGCCAAGCCAGCTCATTCAAACGATTCTT
>JAQGJZ010000481.1 GCA_028290385.1 Enterovirga sp. | reverse complement strand
CGGTGATCGGGGAATACACCGACTGGACGCCGCTCGACGGCCGGCCGGGCCTGTTCCCGGAGGACCTCGACACCTCCGAGCCGTGGGCGTTCCGCAACACGCTGGTGCGCTGACCCGACGGACAGTCTCCGCTTCGCCGGCTAGGCGGAGCGGAGCTGCCGAGGCTGCCTTCGCCACCGGCTCGGGCGCAGGCGGCCAAAGGCCCTGAACAGGGCCGCGAAACCGAGCCAACCGACCAGGAAGCCGGCGCCTCCGATCACGAGGCCCTCGCTGGTGGCCGGCCAGGCCGGCTCGAAATCCAGGTAGGTCGCGCGGGCCAGCTGGCCGTCGAAGCCGCGCGCCAGCACCACCAGGCGCGCGAAGGGGCCGGCCGTCGCGACCTCGGCCTGCTGCCGCTCCAGGCGCCGGAGCCGGTCGACGATCTGCTCCTTGTCGTCGCCGTCACGCTTGACGGCCGGGTCGGAATTGCCCCGGAAGCGGGCGATCATCTCCTCACGCGAAAGCCCCTCGGTGCGGGCGTTGTCGTCGAAGCTGCCGACCACGCGGCGGAGTTCGTCGACCGCGCCGCCGATCCGCTGCCGGTATTGCTGCGCGAATTCCGGGGCCTGCGACGCTGCGAGCCCGGCGAAGAGGCCGATCGCGAGGGCCAGGATGCGGCCGATCATGCCTGTCTCCGTTCTCACTGCCGGACCAAGCGGAAAGCCGGTCCCGGGTTCCAGCGGCCCGCCCGGCGAGCCCCGCCGTTCACCGAACGCTCACGTCGGAGAAGGCAGGATCGTGCGCTCGACCGAACCGACTGCTACCAGAGCTTCATGACCGACATTACGCGCCGCAGCGCGCTCGCCGCCTTGTCTGCCGCCGTGGCGGCGCCCTCCATTCCGGCAGCCATGGCGCAGCAGAGTGCCGCGCCGCCGCTGATCCCGTTCCGCTTCGAGGACGTGGTCCGGCGCGCACGCGACCTCGCGACCACGCCGTTCGATGCGACGGTGCCGCCCCTGCCGGAGCCGC
Organism: Enterovirga sp.; assembly: GCA_028290385.1. Taxonomy (GTDB): domain Bacteria; phylum Pseudomonadota; class Alphaproteobacteria; order Rhizobiales; family Beijerinckiaceae; genus Enterovirga. Next base: position 14,244 of record JAQGJZ010000481.1, on the reverse strand, counting down.
TGCAGAACCTCGATTACGATTCGTACCGCGACATCCGCTTCCGCCCGGATCGCGCGCTGCTCGCCTCGACGGGCAGCCCGTTCCGGCTGCAGCTGTTCCACCTTGGGTTCCTGTACAACCGCCCGATCACCGTGAACGTGATCCGTGACGGCGTGCCGACCCCGATCCCGTACCAGCCGCAGCTGTTCGAGTACGGCCGGACCAAGATCGAGCGCCAGCTTCCCGTGAACCTCGGATTTGCGGGTTTCCGCATCCACAACCTGCTGAACAACCCCAAGGTCTTCGACGAGCTCGTCGCGTTTCTCGGGGCCAGCTACTTCCGGTTTCTCGGCCGCGACCAGCGCTATGGGCTGTCGGCCCGCGGGCTCGCCATCAACGTCGCGGGTCGGGACGAGCCGGAGGAGTTCCCGGTCTTCCGCGAGTTCTGGATCGAGATCCCGCCGGCTGGGGCGGAGCGCATCACGGTGCTTGCGCTGCTCGACAGCCGCTCCGTCTCGGGCGCCTACCGGTTCGACATCTACCCGGGGACGGAGACCGTGGTCGACGTCGCCGTGACGCTGTTCCCGCGCAGGCAGATTCAGGGTGTCGGGCTCGCGCCGCTGACCTCCATGTACTACTCGGGCGAGAACGAGCGCCGGACAGGCGATGATTTCCGCCTGGAGGTCCACGATTCCGATGGGCTTCTCATCCATTCCGGCACCGGGGAATGGATCTGGCGGCCGATCCGCAACCCGGCCACCAAGACCATCCAGGCTTTTACGGATAACAACCCTCGCGGTTTCGGCCTCATGCAGCGCGACCGCAACTTCGACAATTACCAGGATCTCGAGGCGCATTATCACATGCGGCCGAGCTACTGGGTCGAGCCGACCGGCAACTGGGGCGACGGGCGGATCGAACTCGTCGAGATCCCGACGGCGGCCGAGGTCCACGACAACGTGGTCGCGTATTGGATGCCGCGGCAGCCGGTCGAGCCCGGCCAGGAGGTCACGTACGGCTACCGCATCCGGTCGGTCGGCTCCGGCGAGGGCATGCATCCGGGCGGCAAGGTCATCAGCACCTATCAGGCGCCCGCGCGAGCGAGCGGCTCCGCCGACCCGGCGGACCGGACGGTGCGGCGCTTCCTGGTCGATTTCGCCGGCGGCAATCTGTCCTACTACCTGTCGGATCCCGCCCTGGTTCAGGTCGTGCCCTCGATGTCGGCCGGGCAGATCGTCGGCACCTTCGTGGTTCCGAACGAGCATACGGGCGGTTTTCGGGCCGCGATCGACCTGAAGCTCGAGCCCGGGCAATCGGCCGATCTGCGGGCCTATCTGCGCTCGGGCGACAAGGCCCTGACGGAGACCTGGACGTATCGCTGGACGGCCAGTTGAGGCGCGGGCCACCCGCCCGGGCCGAAGCCGAGATCCGTCCAGCCGCCCTGGAGGATCTCCCGGCGCTTGTGGCCATCGAGAACGCCGCCTTCGCGACGGATCGCCTGGACCGCCGCGCCCTTCGGCATGCGATCAACTCGCCCACCATTCTCGCCCGCGTGGCGGCGGCCCCGGACGGGGCCGTGGTGGGCTATGTGCTCGTTCAGATCCGCCGTGGGTCCGACCTCGGCTGGCTGACCTCGGTCGCCGTCATGCCCGGATCCCATGGCGGCGGGCTGGGACGGCGGCTGGTCGAAGCCGCGGAGGCGGCCGCAGGAGAGGCTGGTCGGACCCGAATCCGGCTGGAGGTGAGGGCGGACAATGCCGCCGCTCGCCGGCTCTACGAGAGCGCGGGCTACGATCGGATTGCGGTCGTGCCCGACTATTACGAGGATGGCGGCGCGGCCTGGCGCTACGAGAAGACGCTGGGCGCACGGGCTGCTGCCAGGTAGCCGGCTGGCCGGCGTCTCGCCGGCCGAAGCTTCAGAGCATGCTCGGGAGCACGCGGTCCGGTGGGCGATGCCCGTCCATGAAGGTCCGCACGTTCACGATCACTTTCTCGCCCATGTCGATCCGGCTTTCCTCCGTGGCGGAGCCCATATGCGGCAGGAGAAGGATCTTGCCCTGCTTGGCGAGTTTCACCAGGCGCGGGTTCACGGTCGGCTCGTGCTCGAACACGTCCAGGCCGGCGCCGGCCAGTTCCCCGGCTTCCACCATCCGGGCGAGGGCGGTTTCGTCGATGATCTCGCCGCGGGCCGTGTTCACGATCACGGCGTGCGGGCGCATCAGCTTGAGACGCCGCGCCGAGAGGAGGTGGTAGGTCGCGGGCGTATGCGGGCAATTGACCGAGACGATGTCCATGCGGGCCAGCATCTGGTCGAGCGAATCCCAGTAGGTTGCCTCGAGCTCTTCCTCGATCTGCGCGGCCACCTTGCGGCGGTTATGGTAGTGGATCGAGAGGCCGAAGGCCTTGGCGCGGCGGGCGAGGGCCTGGCCGATGCGACCCATGCCGACGATGCCGAGGCGCTTGCCCGTGATCCGGCGGCCGAGCATCCAGGTCGGCGACCAGCCGACCCATTCGTCTTCCGGAATGATGCGGGCGCCCTCGGCGAGCCTGCGCGCGACGGCGAGGATCAGCCCCATCGTCATGTCGGCGGTGTCTTCCGTCAGCACGCCCGGCGTGTTCGTCACCGTGATGCCGCGGGCCAGCGCGGCCTGGACGTCGATGTGATCGACGCCGTTGCCGAAATTGGCGATCAGCCGCAGGTTCGGCCCGGCCTGGGCGAGAACGGATGCGTTGATCTGGTCGGTGACCGTCGGGACGAGGACGTCCGCGGTCTGTACGGCCGCCACGAGCTCCGCCGGCTCCATCGGCTTATCGTCGATGTTGAGACGGGTATCGAAGAGCTCGCGCATGCGGGTCTCGACCGCATGGGGAAGCCGGCGTGTGACGACGACGACTGGTCTCTTGCGCGACGGCGTCATGGACCTGTGCTAACCCCCGTGAACGCGGCGCTTACCGCGCCTTAACCCTAGTCGGGCGATTGATATCGGCAAGCCGCCGTTGGCGGCAGCCGGGCCTTCCTAGAGCCGGCCTGTCTAGCAGAGGCCCGGGCGAAGACAATCGACCGCGCGAGCCGCTCATGACCACATTCCGTCCGATGCTCAAGGGACTCCTTCCGGCGGTGCTGATCGCCGCGGGGTTCATGAGCTCCGTCCAGCCCGCCCGCGCCGTTGCGGAAGGCCCGCCCGGCAAGGTGTCCGGCCTCCCGATCCCGCGTTATGTCAGCCTCAAGACGGACCGCGTGAACCTGCGCGAGGGCCCGTCCAAGGACCACCGGACGGCCTGGGTGTTCCAGCGGGCCGGCCTGCCGGTCGAGATCACGGCCGAGTTTGAGACATGGCGCCGCATCCGTGACGCCACCGGCACCGAAGGCTGGGTGCTCCACTCGCTCCTGTCCGGGCGCAGGACCGCGCTCGTGATGCCCTGGGCCAAGACCGGCTCGGAGCCGCTGGCGCTGTTTGATCGCCAGGACGAGAAGGGGAACGTGGTCGCTCAGCTGCAGCCGAACGTCATCACCAGCGTCAAGGCTTGCAAGGACGGCTGGTGCCGGGTCTCGATCGCGCAGCCCGGGCGCGACATCTCCGGCTTCATCAAGCAGGAGCGCCTGTGGGGCGTGTATCCGAACGAGCGGGTGGAGTAACCCGAAGGGGCAGGGCGCGAAAGCGCCCGCCGTCCCGTCTGCGAACGCCGATCAGCGCCCCTTGCGGCGCAGGCGGACGATAACGTCGACGCGGGCGATTTCCATGCCCTCGGGCGCGGCGGGCAGGTCACCAACCGCGATGTCCGCCGGGACGTCGATCAGCTGCTCGTCGCCCTCGACGAAGAAGTGGTGGTGCTCGGTCGTGTTGGTGTCGAAATAGGACTTGGACCCATCGACCGCGAGCTGGCGCAGCAGGCCCGCTTCCGTGAACTGGTGCAGCGTGTTGTAGACCGTGGCCAACGACACCGGCACGCGGGCCCGCATCGCCTCCTCGTACAGCATTTCGGCCGTGATATGCCGGTCGCCCTTGGCGAACAGCAGCCAGCCGAGCGAGATCCGCTGCCGGGTCGGGCGCAGGCCAACGTGGCGCAGCTTGTCCTTCAGGTCCGAAACCGGGCAGCCGCGGCGCGCCAGCATCTCGTGGGCCGCGCTGTCGCGGGGCGCGTTCGGGCGGAGCTCGATCATGTCTCTCGGGCGGTCTCGGGAAGTCACTGCGATCTATATAGGCCGCCAACCCTTATCGCAAGATTTGGGGGGTCTTAGCCCTGCGCCGAGCGGGACCGTGCCGCCTATCACGGCCCCGCCCCATGTGCTAACGACCCGCCGCGACAGGGCGCACGGGCGCCGATCTGGGAGCGCACGAGCGGGATGAGGGGTCAGTCGAGCTACAGCTACGAGGAGCTTCTTGCTTGCGGGCGGGGCGAATTGTTCGGCCCGGGCAATGCGCAGCTCCCACTCCCGCCGATGCTGATGTTCGATCGCATCACGGAGATCTCGGAAAGCGGCGGCGCGAACGGCAAGGGCTTCGTGCGGGCAGAGCTCGACGTCAGGCCGGACCTCTGGTTCTTCCCCTGCCACTTCAAGGGCGATCCGGTCATGCCCGGCTGCCTCGGGGTCGATGCGCTCTGGCAGCTGGTCGGCTTCTTCCTCGGCTGGCTGGAGCTGCCCGGTCGCGGCCGGGCGCTGGGTGTCGGCGAGGTGAAGTTCGCCGATCAGGTGCTGCCGAGCGTGAAGAAGGTCGTCTACGGCGTCGAGTTCAAACGCGTCTTCAAGTCAAAGCTCGTCCTCGGCATCGCGGATGGCTGGCTCGAGGCGGACGGGCGCCGGATCTACGAGGCAAAGGACCTCAGGGTGGGCCTCTTCAAGCCGGAGCTCGCGCCGGCGGGCGGCTGAACGCGTCGAGAACGCGTTGAGAAGATGAGCCGGCGCGCTTAGGTGAGCCAAGCCGGCCGAGTCGGGCCTCAGGAGTGCGCAATGCGGCGCGTCGTCGTCACCGGGATGGGCATCGTCTCGTCCATCGGGAACAATACCCAGGAAGTTCTCGCCTCCCTGCGTGAAGCGAGGTCGGGAATCACACGGGCCGAGGAATACGGCCAGCTCGGCTTCCGCTGTCAGGTCCACGGTGCCCCGACCCTGAAGGCTGAGGAGGTCGTGGACCGGCGCGCCATGCGCTTCCATGGCGGCGGCACGGCCTGGAATCACGTGGCCATGGACCAGGCCATCCTGAACGCCGGGCTCGAAGCCGGCGACGTCTCGAACGATCGCACCGGCATCATCATGGGGTCGGGCGGCCCCTCGACCCGCACGGTGGTTGAGGCTGCCGACATCGCGCGCTCAAAGGGCCCGAAGCGGATCGGACCGTTCGCGGTGCCGAAGGCGATGTCGTCCACGTCCTCGGCGACGCTCGCGACCTGGTTCAAGATCCGCGGCGTGAACTATTCGATCTCCTCCGCCTGCGCGACCTCGAACCATTGCATCGGCAACGCGTACGAGACGATCCAGGCCGGCCGACAGGACATCATCTTCGCGGGCGGTTCGGAGGAGCTCGACTGGACGCTCTCCGTCCTGTTCGACGCGATGGGCGCGATGTCGACCAAGTACAACGACACGCCCCAGCGCGCCTCGCGCGCCTACGACAAGAATCGCGACGGCTTTGTGATCGCGGGCGGCGCCGGCGTCCTCGTTCTCGAGGAGCTCGAGCACGCAAAGGCGCGCGGCGCGCGCATCTATGGCGAGATCGCCGGCTACGGCGCGACCTCGGACGGTCACGACATGGTCGCGCCGTCCGGCGAGGGCGCCGTGCGCTGCATGCGCATGGCGCTTCAGGGCGTCGGGCCGAAGGTCGATTACATCAACCCGCACGCCACCTCGACGCCGGTGGGCGACGAGAAGGAAATCGAAGCGATCCGCGAGGTGTTCGGCGGCCCGGACAGCTGCCCGCCCATCTCGGCCACCAAGTCGCTGACCGGCCACTCCCTCGGCGCGACCGGCGTCCAGGAGGCGATCTACTCGCTTCTGATGATGAACAACGGCTTCATCGCCGAAAGCGCGCATATCGACGAGATCGACCCGGCCTTCGCCGACATGCCGATCGTGCGCCGCCGCGTGGACGATGCGAAGCTCGGCTGCGTCATGTCGAACTCGTTCGGCTTTGGCGGCACCAACGCGACGATCGTCATGAAACACGTCGACGCGTGAGGGCCGACCTTCGCTCCGGGACGGCGCCGTCAGGGCGCCGTCCTGCCTGTATGATCTTCGCACCGCCGGGGACTGAATGAACAAGCTGCTCTCCGGCCGCCGCGGCCTCATCATGGGTGTCGCGAACGACCACTCCATCGCCTGGGGCATCGCGCGGACGCTCGCCCAGCACGGCGCCGAGCTCGCCTTCACGTATCAGGGCGAAGCGCTCGGCAAGCGCGTGGCGCCGCTCGCCAAGTCCGTCGGCTCCGAGCTGGTGCTGCCCTGCGATGTCGAGGACCTCGCCTCAGTGGACTCGGTGTTCGACACCCTGGACAAGGCCTGGGGCGGGCTCGACTTCCTGGTCCACGCGATCGCGTTCTCGGATAAGAACGAGCTCAAGGGCCGCTACGCGGACACGACGCGCGACAACTTCGCCCGCACGATGCTGATCTCGTGCTTCTCCTTCACGGAGATCGCGAAGCGCGCCGCTGACCGGATGAAGAACGGCGGCGCCATGGTCACGCTGACCTATGGCGGCTCGACGCGCGTCATGCCGAACTACAACGTCATGGGGGTCGCGAAGGCGGCGCTGGAAGCGTCCGTCCGCTACCTCGCGGGCGATTTCGGCCCCCAGGGCGTCCGGGTGAATGCGATCTCGGCCGGGCCCGTGCGCACGCTTGCCGGGGCGGGGATCGCGGATGCCCGCTTCATGTACAATTTCCAGCGCGCGAACGCGCCGCTCCGCCGCACGGTCACGATCGAGGAAATCGGCGGCTCGGCGCTCTACCTGCTCTCCGAGCTCTCCGGTGGCGTCACCGGCGAGATCCACTACGTCGACTCGGGCTACAACATCATTTCGATGCCCCGGCCCGACGTGCTCAAGGCGCAGGAGGCGGCCGGGGCAACCGGCGCCTGACCTTTCACTTGCGCCGCCTGCGGCGCTTTCCTAAAGGCCGCGCCTCATCGGCGCGCGCGGGTTCGAATGGCGGCTTTCAAGGAACTGGTCTTTTCCGGCGTGCAGCCGACCGGCAACCTGCATCTCGGGAATTATCTCGGGGCGGTCCGCCGGTTCGTCGCCCTGCAGGAGCAGTATGACTGCATCTATTGCGTGGTGGACCTCCACGCGATCACGGCGGAGCTCTATCAACCGGAGCTGAAGAGCCAGATCCGCGAAGTCACGGCCGCCTTCATCGCGGCCGGGATCGACCCGAAGAAGCACATCATCTTCAACCAGAGCCAGGTTTCGGGCCATGCCGAACTTGCCTGGATCTTCAATTGCGTCGCGCGGCTCGGCTGGATGAACCGCATGACGCAGTTCAAGGAAAAGGCCGGCAAGGACCGCGAGAACGCCTCGCTCGGGCTCTACGCCTATCCGTCCCTGATGGCGGCCGACATCCTGCTCTATCGCGCGACGCACGTCCCGGTCGGCGAGGACCAGAAGCAGCATCTCGAGCTGACCCGCGACGTCGCCCAGAAGTTCAACAACGATTTTGCGGCGCCCATCGCCGAGCGTGGTCACGCGGACGGCTTCTTTCCGCTGACGGAGCCGCTGATCGGCGGCCCCGCCGCGCGCGTCATGTCCCTGCGCGACGGCGCGAAGAAGATGTCGAAGTCGGACCCGTCCGATTTCTCGCGCATCAACCTGACGGATGACGGCGACGCGATCGCGGCGAAGATCCGCAGGGCGAAGACGGACCCGGAGGCGCTCCCCTCGGAGGAGGCGGGGCTCGCCGGCCGTCCCGAGGCCGAAAACCTCGTCGGCATCTATGCCGCGCTGTCCGATCGCACCAAGGCGGAGGTGCTGGCGGAGTTCGGGGGCGCCCAGTTCTCGGCGTTCAAGGCCGCGCTTGTCGACCTGTCGGTGGACAGGCTCGGGCCGATCGGGGCCGAGATGAAGCGCCTCAAGGCCGATACGACCTATATCGACGGGGTGCTCCGTGAGGGCTCGGAGCGCGCCCGCGCCATGGCCGACGCGACCATCGCCGAGGTCAAGGACATCGTCGGCTTCGTGCGCGGCTGACCTGGGCAGGGCGCAGCTTGCCGGGTCCGCACACCTCCGGCATGGTTTGTCCGCGGCGGAGCTGACGCTAAGGCAATGATTGGCGCGACGAGGCGGTCTTTCGAGGCGGGCCATCGGCCCAAATTCCTCGTCATCGTCGACGACACCCCCGAGTGCAGCCGCGCGATCCGCTTCGCGTCGCGCCGCTGCGCCCGCACCGGCGCCAGCCTTCTCATGCTGGCCGTCGTCGACCCGCCGGACAATTTCGAGTGGCTGGGAGTGGGCGAGGCCTTGCGGGCCGAAGCGGAGGAGGAGGCGGCAGCGCGCCTCGATGGGGCGGCCAGCGCAGCCCAGGAGGCCTCCCCGGGGCTCACCCCGGAGCGGGTCGTGAAGGTCGGCGCAAAGGACCAGGCCATTCTCGAACTGATAGCCGAGGACCAGGACATCTCGTTTCTGGTCCTGGCCTCCGGGATCGGCAACTCCGGCCCGGGGCCGCTCGTCTCCGGCATCGCCGGCAGGCTCTCCGGCACGTTCCCGGTGCCGATCGTCATCGTACCGGGGGACCTCGCGGACGAAGCCATCGACGCGCTCGCGGGCTGAGCGGGCGCAGGGGCCGCATTGCGGCGCCCGGTCGCGACATCCACATTCCGGCAAGCGATATGCTAGACGATCCGCAACGCGGACGAATTCACCGAGGCCACGATGTTCATCCAGACCGAGGCGACACCGAACCCGGCGACCCTGAAGTTCCTTCCCGGCCGCGTGGTCATGGACCAGGGCACGTTTGAGGCGCAGGATGAAGCGGGTGCTGCCGCATCCCCGCTCGCATCCCGTCTCCTGGCCATGCCGGAGGTCTCCGGGGTGTATCTGGGCCACGACTTCATCAGCGTGACCAAGCGCGAAGGCGAGTGGCCGCACCTGAAGCCGGCCATCCTCGGCGCGATCATGGAGCATTTCGTCTCCGGCGCGCCCGTGGTGACGAGCGAGGCCAAGATCGCGGCGGATGCGGATGACGAGTTCTTCGATCCGGCCGATGCCGAGACGGTCGAGAACATCAAGGAGCTGATCGAGACGCGGGTGCGGCCCGCGGTCGCCAGCGATGGCGGCGACATCACGTTCCGCGGCTACCGGGACGGCGTGGTCTACCTGAACATGCGCGGCGCCTGCTCCGGGTGCCCGTCCTCGACGGCGACGCTGAAACACGGCATCCAGAACCTCCTGCGCCACTTCCTGCCGGAGGTGCGCGAGGTCGAGGCGATCCAGGCCTGACGCGAGAGCATTTGCGAGTGACGTTGAAGCCAGTTCACGCCAACAGGACCCTCTCGTTCAGAGGGTCGGAGCAAGTCCGGCCGCAAGATCGGCATTCACCTCGGCGGGGCCAGCTCTAGGGTGCGTATTCTCGCAATCGATACGGCGCTTGGCCAATGCGCCGTCGGCGTTCTCGACAGGGGGGCGGTTGCCCCGGTCGCGGCCGAGACGATGGCCATGGAGCGCGGCCACGCGGAGGCGCTCCTGCCGATGCTCGACCGCGTGATGTCGCGCGTGGACGGCGGCTTCCCGTCGGTCGAAAAGGTCGCGGTCACGGTCGGGCCGGGCAGCTTCACGGGGCTGCGGATCGGCATCTCGGCCGCACGCGCGGTCGGGCTCGCCTCCGGCATCCCGGTGGTCGGCGTGACGACGCTCTCCGCCCTGATGGCGCCTCTGATCGCCTATCCCCGCCAGCGTCTCGTGGTGGCCGCGATCGACGCCCGGGCCGGTCGGGTCTTCGCCCAGGCGATCGCGCCGAACGGCCGCACCATCATTCCGCCCTCGATCCTGACCGTGCGGGAGATCGTGCGGGCGCTCGGCTCCAGTGGCGTCCTGCTGGTCGGGTCCGGCGCCTCCGCCATCGCGGCCGAGGCCTGGGCCGTCGGGCTCGACGTGCGGGTCCACGACGCGCCGCCCGTGCCTGAGATCGCTTGGGTGGCGCGGCTCGGTGCCGTTGCCCGGCCCGAGCAGGCCATGGCGAAGCCGCTTTATCTCGCCTCGCCCGATGCGCGCCCGCAGGACGGGGCACGCCTGCCGCGCCTGTGAGCCTGTTCGAGCGCTTTGGCTTTGCGCGCTCGGCGGTCCGGGTTGGAGCCGTGGGGGTTCAGCACGCCTCTCGCCTTGCGGAGATCCATGCGAGCGCCTTCGCCCGGCCCTGGAGCGCGGACGAGTTCGCCAGTTTTCTGCTCGATCCCTCCGTCCGGGTCGACGGCCTGTTCACAGGGCGCGAGCCGCAGCCCATCGGCTTCGTCCTGTCGCGAAAGACGCTGGACGAGGCCGAGATCCTGAGTGTGGCGCTGGCCCGCGCGGCGCGCGGCCGCGGCGATGCTAGGCTGCTCATGGCCGACCACCTGCAGGCCCTGGCTCATGCGGGCGTGCTCGTCGTCCACCTGGAGGTGGAGGAGGGGAACGCGCCGGCCCTCGCGCTCTACCGGCGTCTCGGATTCATCCAGAGTGGGCACCGCCCCGGCTACTATGCCCGGCCCGATGGCACGCGCGCCTCGGCCATTTCCATGACGTTGCGTCTCGGCGGAGAAACGAGCGCTCCCGCTTCATGACCCGGTTGGGGATCGCGGCGCGCGTCGGGCTGCTCGGCACGCTCCTGGCCATCGTGGCGCCGGTGCAGATGGTGGCGAGCCGTCGCGGCGCGCGCCTGGCCCACCGGCTCCCGCTTCATTTCCACCGGCTGTTTCTGCGCTTGTTCGACATCCGCGTGACCGTGCGGGGTACGCCTCCCGAACCGGGCCATCCGACGCTGGTCCTGGCGAACCACGTGTCCTGGCTCGACATCCCGGTGATGGCGAGCCTCATGCCGCTGTCCTTCATCGCTAAGCGGGAGATCGCGAGCTGGCCGGTCTTCGGCTTCTGCGCCCGCCTGCAGCGCTGCATCTTCCTGGACCGGACCCGGAAGGCCGCAACGGCCGAAGCCAATGCGGAGGTCGCCGAGCGGCTGGCAGGCGGGGATGCGATCGTGCTCTTCCCCGAAGGCACCACCGGGGACGGCATCCGGCTGCTGCCCTTCCGGTCCTCGCTGGTCGGCGCGGCACAGGCTGCGCTCGCCGAATCGGCCCACGAAGAAATCCGGCTGCAGCCGATGGCGGTCACCTATGTGCGGCGATACGGGCTGCCCGTGACGCGGCGCGAGATGCCCGACATCGCCTGGTACGGCGACATGGAGTTGGTGCCGCACTTTCTCGCCTGCGCCAAGGGCGGACCCCTCGACGTCGTCGTAACCTGGGGCGCGCCGATCCCGTTCGGGCGCGGGACGGACCGCAAGCGTGCGACCTCCGGCGCCGAGGCGGAGGTCCGGCGCGGCTTGCATCCGCGCTGAGGTGTGTGGCCTCGGGTTCGTCCTGACCGGCGGGTGCGCGGCCGGCGATTATGACCCCAAGCGGACCCGTGTCCGCTCTGCTATTCTCTTGAGCGCCGCGAGGGCCTATTAAGGGTGTGTCTCCCGGAGCTCGAGGACGCCGCCCCCCAGTGAAGAAGGCCTTCATCAAGTCTTACGGCTGCCAGATGAACGTCTACGATTCCGGCCGCATGGCCGACGTCGTGGCGGAACAGGGCTATGCCGAGACCGCGGTTGCCGACGACGCCGACCTCGTCATCCTCAATACCTGCCATATCCGCGAGAAGGCGGCCGAGAAGGTTTATTCCGAGCTCGGCCGGCTGCGGGAGCTCAAGCGCGAGCGGGCGGAGGGCGGCCGCGAGACCACGATTGTGGTCGCGGGCTGCGTCGCGCAGGCCGAAGGCCGCGAGATCATTCGCCGCGCCCCGGTCGTGGACGCCGTGGTTGGGCCGGGGAGCTACCACCGCCTGCCGGATCTCATCCGCGACGCGCAGGCGCGCCGGAAAGGCGTCGACGCCGAGTTCGACCAGGTCGAGAAATTCGCGTCCTTGCCGCGGCCCGATGCGGCCCGCATCCGGGCCAGGGGCGTCTCTGCCTTCGTCACGGTCCAGGAGGGCTGCGACAAGTTCTGCTCGTTCTGCGTCGTCCCCTATACGCGGGGCGCGGAGCTTTCCCGGCCGGCCTCGGCCATCCTCGACGAGGCGCAGGCGCTTCTCGACGGCGGCATTCGCGAGATCACGCTGATTGGCCAGAACGTGAACGCCTATCACGGCGAGGGGCCCGACGGCCGCACCTGGTCGCTCGCCGCCCTCATCGCGGCGGTCGCGGCGCTCTCGGGCGTTCGGCGCATCCGCTACACGACCAGCCATCCGCGCGACATGTCGGATGATCTGCTCCGCGCGCATGCCGAGCTGCCGGCCCTCATGCCCTATCTGCACCTTCCCGTGCAGGCGGGCGCCGACCGCGTGCTCAAGGCCATGAACCGGCGTCACACGGCCGACGAGTACCGCCGGCTGATCGACCGCATCCGGGCGGCCCGGCCGGACATCGCCCTGTCGTCCGACTTCATCGTCGGCTTTCCGGGCGAGACCGACGCCGAGTTCGAGGACACTCTGCGCCTCGCGGCCGAGATCGGCTTTGCGGCGTCGTTCTCGTTCAAATACAGCCCGCGCCCCGGCACCCCGGCCGCGGACATTGCCGCGCAGGTCCCGGAGCCCGTGATGAACGAGCGCCTGCAACGTCTTCAGGCGCAGCTCGAGGCGGACCGCCAGGCTTTCAACCGCGCAACGGTTGGACGTGTGCTCGACGTGCTCATCGAGAAGCCCGGACGTCACCCCGGCCAGCTGAACGGAAAAACGCCCTATCTCCAGCAGGTCCAAGTCTCGGGCGCGGTCGCGCAGCCCGGTGAGGTCGTCGCCGTGCGGGTCACCGGCACCGCGCCGAACAGCCTGTTCGCCGAGGCCGTCGGGAACTCCGCGGCTCCAGCCGCGCTGGTTGCGGCGGCTTGAGCGTGCCGGATCCGACGGCCGTGCCCGCTCGCAACCAGGGCAGGGGAGAAAGCTTGGAGCGCATCGAGCCGACATTGGAACCGCTGCCGGGCGTGAGCGAGGAGGCCGAAGTCTCCCTTACGTTCGACGACAACCGCCTCGCAGGGCTCGTTTTCGGCCATTACGACCAGAATCTCGCGCATATGGAGCGGCGGCTGGGCGTTGTGCTGAACGCGCTCGGGAACCGGGTGGTCGTCAAGGGGCCGCCTGATTCCGCGGCGCGTGCGCGCGGGGTGCTCGAGCGGCTGTACGACCGCGTGCGGCGCGAGGGGGCGCTGACGCTCGGCGACGTGGACGGGCTGATCCAGGAGAGCGCGCAGCAGGGGAGCCTGTTTCCTGCGGCGGACACCGCGTCCGGCGGCCATCCCGCCTTTGAGCAGATCGCCACCCGCAAACGCGGGCCCGTCCGGGCCCGCAACGCCGCGCAGGACATGTATCTGCGGGCCCTGCGCGAGCACGAGCTCGTTTTCGCCGAGGGGCCGGCCGGAACGGGCAAGACCTGGCTCGCCGTCGGCCATGCCGTGTCGCTTCTGGAGAGCGGCAGGGCCGACAAGCTCGTCCTCTCCCGACCGGCGGTCGAGGCCGGCGAGCGCCTCGGCTTTCTGCCCGGCGACATGCGCGAGAAGGTCGATCCGTATCTCCGGCCGATCTACGACGCGCTCTATGACTTCATGGAAACGCGCCATGTCGAGCGCGCGCTGCAGACGGGCATCATCGAAATCGCGCCGCTCGCCTTTATGCGCGGCCGCACGCTGACCAACTCGGTGGTCCTGCTCGACGAGGCCCAGAACACGACGTCCATGCAGATGAAGATGTTTCTGACGCGGCTCGGTGAAGGCTCGCGCATGATCATCAACGGCGACCCGACCCAGATCGATCTTCCGCCCGGGCAGCGTTCGGGCCTGATCGAGGCCACGCGGATCCTGGACGGCGTCGAGGGGATCGGGCGGGTGACCTTCAAGGAAGGAGACGTGGTGCGCCACGACATCGTCCGGCGGATCGTGGCGGCCTATGACAGGCACTTCACGCAGACGCAGGCTCGGGAGGGGGAAAGGTTCCGGTGATTGCGCTCGATGTTGAAATCGAGGCCGGCGGCTGGGCGGAGATCACCGGCGTCGAGTGGCTCGCAACGCGGGCGGCAGAGGCGGCCCTTGTGGCGGCCAAACCCGACAAGGCCGAGGATCTC
>JAQGJZ010000429.1 GCA_028290385.1 Enterovirga sp. | reverse complement strand
ACGTCACCAACGCCATCAAGGAATTCGTTCTCGAAGGGAACTCGGGCGTCGATTTCGTGCTCGTCGAGATCGGCGGCACGGTTGGCGACATCGAGGGGCTGCCGTTTTTCGAGGCGATCCGTCAGCTTGGGCAGGAGCTCGATCGGGGCCAGGCGCTCTACCTGCACCTCACGCTGCTGCCGTTCATCCCGTCCGCAGGCGAGCTGAAGACGAAGCCGACACAACATTCGGTAGCCGAGCTGCGCTCCATCGGCATCCAGGCGGATGTCCTGCTCTGCCGCTGCGACCGCGAGATCCCGCGCGATGAGCGGCGCAAGCTCGCCCTGTTCTGCAACGTGCGCGAAAGCGCAGTCATTGAGGCACGCGACGTCGCGTCCATCTATGAAGTGCCGCTCGCCTATCACGCGGCCGGCCTCGACGACGAGGTTCTGCGCATCTTCGGCGTGCGAAGCGCGCGCGAGCCGAATCTCGCCCCCTGGGCGGCGATCGCGAACACGGTCAAGAACCCCGAAGGCGAGGTGAAGATCGCGGTCGTCGGCAAGTACACCGGGCTGAAGGACGCCTATAAGTCGCTGATCGAGGCGCTGAACCACGGCGGCATCGCCAATCGCGTGAAGGTGCATCTCGAGTGGATCGAGAGCGAGATCTTCGAGCGGGAGGATCCCGCGCCGTTCCTTGAAGGGGTCGGGGGCATCCTGGTTCCCGGCGGGTTCGGGGCGCGCGGCAGTGAGGGCAAAATCCGGGCGGCGCGGTTCGCGCGGGAGCGCAAGGTTCCTTATCTCGGCATCTGCTTCGGCATGCAGATGGCGGTCGTCGAGGCCACGCGCTCGCTCGCCGGCGTTCCGGATGCGAGCTCGACCGAGTTCGGACCGACGGCAGAACCGGTGGTCGGGCTCCTGACCGAGTGGCTGCGCGGCAACGAGCTCGAGCAGCGCCAGGCCAACGGCGATCTCGGCGGCTCGATGCGGCTCGGCGCCTACGCGGCCCGGCTTCGGCAGGGCAGCAAGGTCGCGCAGATCTACGGTGCGGCCGAGATCTCCGAGCGTCACCGGCACCGGTACGAGGTGAATATGGAGTACCGCGACCAGCTGGAGGCGAAGGGGCTCATCTTCTCCGGCCTGTCGCCGGATGGCCTGCTCCCTGAGATCGTCGAATACGAGGATCACCCCTGGTTCATTGGGGTCCAGTTCCACCCGGAGCTGAAGTCGCGCCCGCTCGAACCGCACCCGCTCTTCACCAGCTTCATCGGCGCGGCCCTGGAGAAATCCCGGTTGGTGTAGCCGCGCAATATCGCCCGCCCGCGGGCGCGGCTAAGTTCCGCGGCAGCAACCAGGAGGGCTAGGTGAGCGCAGCAATGGCAAGTCTTCAGAGCTTCTTCATCTATTTCGGCACGGCACTGGGGCTCGTAGCGCTCTATTTCGTCATCTACACGGTGGCGACAGCACACAACGAATTCGCGCTGATTCGTCAGAATGTGGTGTCGGCCGCGCTGGCGCTCGGTCTTTCGCTAATCGGTTTCGCGCTTCCGCTGTCCAGCGCAATCACGCGGGCCGCATCGGTGATGGACTGCCTGATCTGGGGGCTGGTCGCGATCGCCGTCCAGGTCCTCGTCTACTGGCTGGTACGCCTTGCGGTGCCCCGCCTCTCGGAACGCATTGCGGCCGGGGAACTCTCGGCCGCTCTGTTCCTGGGCGCGGCCTCGCTTGCGGCTGGCGTCATCAACGCCGCATCGATGACCTGAGGCGGCCTCGCGCCCCAGGCGGTCTCACGCCCGGGATCCCAAATGGCAGCTCGTTCCCGAGACCGTGAGCAGCAGCAGCTTGCGAATGCTGCCGTTCCGGTTAAGCGAGGGCCATGACTGCGAAGCTTCGGCGGGACCGGCAGTGACGGTCAGCAGAAAACTGCTGGTCGCAATCCTCGACGGCATCGAGGATGCGTTCTACGCCGTCGACCCCGATTGGCGTGTTGCGGTGTTCAACCGCGGCGCGGAGGAGCATTTCGGCATCGGCCGGGATGATGCGATCGGGAGGAGCCTCTGGGAGCTCCTTGGGATCGGTCCGCACGACGAGGCAGCCCACCACTTCGTCGAGGTGATGGAAACGCGCACGCCGAGGCTCGTCGAAGCCGATTCCATCGTCCGCCCCGGCCGGCTGATTGCGGGCCGCCTGTTCCCGCTGCCGGAGGGCCTCGGGATCGCTTTCCGAGACGTGACCGAACGTCGGAGAGCCGAGGCCGCGTTGCGGCAGCGCGAGACGGAACTCGCGCATGTCCAAAGGATCGCAGGCGTAGGAGGCCTGCAGGTCGACCTTCGCGACGGCTTCAACAATCGACGGTCGCCCGAATACCTCCGTCTGCACGGCCTGCCTCCCGAGGCCGAGAACGAGCCGCATGAAGCCTGGGTTCGGCGGATCCATCCGGACGATCGCGAGCAGACACAGCGCGAGTTCCGCGAGACTGTTCACGGAGACGCCCGCCGCTACGAAGCCGAGTATCGGATCGTGAGACCCTCGGACGGCGAGGTGCGCTGGATCGCGGCGACCGCCGAGATCGAGCGCGATTCCTCCGGGAAGGCGATTCGCCTGGTCGGCGCGCACCGCGACGTCACCGAGAGGGCCCTGGCGCAGCAGCGGCAGCGACTGCTGATCAACGAGCTCAACCACCGGGTCAAGAACACCCTGGCGACGGTTCAATCGATCGCCGCCAACTCCATGCGGACCGCGCGCACGACGCAGGAGGCTTCGGCGGCCTTCGAGGAACGTCTGCTGGCGCTCTCGCGGGCGCACAACGTGCTCACACGTGAGAACTGGGCCGGCGCCAGCCTCCGGGAGATCGTTGAGGGTGCCGCGAACCCTTATGCCGGTCCCGGCGGACGCTTCCGGATCGAGGGCGTCAACGTGCGGCTCAGCCCGCAGACGGCCCTGGCTCTGGCCATGGCTCTGCAGGAACTTGCGACAAACGCGGTGAAGTATGGGGCGCTGTCCAGCCCGACCGGCTCCGTCGAGATCGCCTGGTCCACGATGTCCGGGCCTCCGACCAACCTTCACCTGCGCTGGGCCGAGCGAGGCGGGCCGCCCGTTCGCCAGCCGGAGCGACGCGGCTTCGGTTCGCGACTCATCGAGCGGAGCCTTGCGACCGACCTCGGCGGGCAGGTTCAGCTGACCTTTGATCCCGAGGGCGTGGTCTGCACCGTCGAAGCGCGGTTGCCGGACGAGGGTTCGGTCTTCGTGCCGGTCGAGACCTAGCCGAACTCGGCCCGGATAGCGCCGCTGTGCTCCCCGACGTCGGGCACGGCACCGAGCCGCCGGGCTTCCCCGTCGATCAGGGCCGGAGGAGCGACAATCGAGGCCGGGCCGGCGCACGTCGCGACGTCGACACGCCGAAGGGCAGGGTGGTGCACGAGGTCAGCAACCACATTCACGAAGCCGAACGCGGTGCGCGAGCCGTTGAGCCGCTGCGCCGCCTCATCCCGAGACATCGCCCGGAAGGCGGCCGCGACCACGGCATCGACCTCGCTGCGATTCGCCACGCGTGCGCTGTTGCTCTCGAAGCCAGGGCGGGACGGCAGTTCGGCATCCCCAAGCACCGCGGCGCAGAACGCCTTCCACTCGCGCTCGTTCTGGATCGAGATCAGGACGAGGCTGCCCTCGGCCGTCTCGAAGGCGCCGTAGGGGCAGATCGACGGGTGGGCGAGGCCGACCCGCTTGGGCGCTTGCCCGGTTCCCTCGAAATAAAGGAGCGGCACGTTCATCCAGTCGGCCATGCCGTCGAAGAGGCTGACCTCCAGGGCCGCGCCCTGGCCCGTTCGCATGCGGCCGATCAGGGCTTCCAGGATCGCGGAATGCGCAGCCATCCCGCAGGCGATGTCGCACACTGAGACCCCGACACGCCCCGGCCCGGCCGGGTGGCCCGTGATTGCGGCGAGCCCGCTCTCGGCCTGAACCAGCAGATCGTAGGCCTTCATGTCCGCGTAGGAATGGCCGGTGCCATAGCCCGAGATGTCGACGGTGATCAGCCGCGGGTAGCGCGCCCGGAGGGCGACCGATCCGAAGCCGGCGCGCGCGGCCGCGCCGGGCGCCAGGTTCTGGATGAACACGTCAGCGCGATCGAGGACGCGGTGCAGCAGGGCGGCGTCTCCCGGCTCCTTGATGTCGGCGACGAGGCTCTCCTTGCCGCGGTTCAGCCAGACGAAATAGCTGGCGAGCCCGTTCACCGCTTTGTCGTAGCCCCGGGCGAAATCGCCCTCCGGACGCTCGATCTTGATGACCCGCGCACCCGCATCCGCCAGGCGCGACGAGCAGTATGGGGCCGCGACCGCCTGTTCGAGCGCGACGACGAGCAGGCCTTCGAGCGGCCGATGACTTGCGGGTTCCGACATGCCGCCCGTTTACATCCCGAGCAGGCGCGGGAGCCAGAGCGAGATGGCCGGAATGTAGGTCACGATCGCCAGGAACACGAGCATTGTCAGCAGCCAGGGCCAGACCGCGACCGTCAGCTCCGTGATGCCCATCCGGGTGATTCCGGATGCGACATAAAGGTTCAGCCCGACCGGGGGGTGGCACATGCCGACCTCCATGTTGACCACGATCATGATCCCGAAATGAACGGGATCGATGCCGAGCTTCGCGGCGATCGGGAACAAGATCGGCGCCGTGATCAGGACGATGGAGGAGGGCTCCATCACGTTGCCGGCCACCAGCAAGAGAACGTTCACGAGCAGCAGGAACGTGACCCAGCCGACGCCCGCATCCGTGATCCAGCCCACCATCGCCTGCGGGATCTGCTCGGAGGTCATGACGAACGAGAACAGGACCGCGTTCGTGATGATGTAGAGGAGCATCGCGCTCATGTTGGCCGAGGCGAGCAGCACCTTCGGCACGTCGCGAAGGCCCATGTCCCGATAGACGAAGACCGCGATGATGAAGGCGTACACGGCCGAAACGGCCGCGGCCTCGGTCGGCGTAAAGAAGCCGCCATAGATGCCGCCGAGAACCAGGACGATCAGCGACAATCCCCAGAAGGATTTCCGCAAGGCGGCGAGGCGCTCGGCCCAGGTGGCACGAGGCAGGCGCGGATAATCGTTCTTCCAGGCCCGCCACCAGGTGGTCACGCCCAGCATGGTGGCGAGGATCAATCCCGGCACCACGCCCGCGATGAACATCTGGCCGACCGAGGCCGAAGAGACCCGCTCGCCCCCCGGCCCCATCACGATCGAGCCCGAGGTCGCGACGCAATACATGACCATCACGATCGAGGGCGGGATCAGGATCCCCAGAGCGCCTGAGGTCGTGATCACGCCGGCGCCGAACCGCTTTGGAAAACCCTGCGCCACCATGGCCGGCAGGATGATCGAGCCGATCGCCACCACGGTCGCCGGGCTGGAGCCAGACACCGCCGCGAACAGCGCGCAGGCCATGACGCCGGCCAGGCCCAGGCCCCCGGGCCAATGGCCGATCATCGAGGTGGCGAAGTCGATCATCCGGCGGGCGACCCCGCCATGGGTGAGGAAATTGCCGGACAGGATAAAGAACGGGATCGCCATGATCTCGAAATTCTCGATCCCGGTGAACAGCTTGAGCGCCACCGCCTCGATCGGAACCGTGGTCAGCGCGAACACGAAAGTCAGCACGGTCAGGCCGAGCGCGATCGAGATCGGCATGCCCGTCAGCATGAGCGCGACGAGCAGCCCGAAGATGATGGCAGCGTTCATCGGGCGGGCCTCGGGGCGTCGCGGAGTTCCTCGGCGGCGAGATCGCGCGCTGCCTGGGGGCTTTCGACCACGCCCTCCACATGCCCGGGATCGTGGTGCGGCAGCTCGCCCGTCCGCCAGAAGCCCCAGGCGACCTGGAGGAAGCGGAAGCACATCAGCCCGGAGCCGAGCGGGATGGCCAGGTAGACGATCCACTTCGGCGCTTCGAGGTCGTTGGAGCGGCTGTCAGTCTCCGACAGATCCCACACGAAGGACGCGCCCAGCATCGCGATGATGCCGGTGAACACGGCGCCGGCGAACAGGCCGAACAGGATCACCTTGCCGCGGTGGTTCACGCCGAGGCGGTTCACCAGCACGTCGACGCCGACATGGACGCCCTGGCGCACGCCGTAGGCCGCACCGAACTTGGCCATCCACACGAACATGTAGATGCAGAGTTCCTGCGCCCAGGTCATGTCGATGTCGTGCAGGTAGGGGAACAGGAACGGCACGGTGCTGCCGTACCGGTGCAGCACCGCCACGAAGATCAGTATCGTGGCACCCCCGATCAGCAGGGAGATGATGATCTCCTCCAGCCGATCCAGAATCTTGAAGAACATCCGCGGTGCCTTGCCGGTTCG
>JAQGJZ010000423.1 GCA_028290385.1 Enterovirga sp. | reverse complement strand
TCTCGCAAAACGTGTTGTAGCCGCCCATCGCGACCACCGCGGCGGCCTTGCGCATCAGGATCTCGAGCTTGGTGTCGAACGAGATCGCGTCGAGCTTCGGGTGGCGGGCGATCCGGTCCAGAAACCCTCGCCGATGATCCCGATTGATGAAGGGGCCGAAGACGATCAGCGCCGGCAGCTCGATGCGGTCGCTGTTTTCGTAGGCCGAGATCACCCAGTCGATCACGTCCTCGCCGTCGCCGCCGCCTCCCGTCGTCACCAGGATAAATGGCTGCCGGGTGATCTTGGGATGATACGTCAGGGAAGAGGTGGCCGGGATCTCGCGCCGGAGATAGCCCGTATAGGTCGTGTGCCGGGCCAGGTGGCCTGGCAAGGCCAGGCTCTCCAGCGGCCGATAGACCTCCGGTAGCCCGTACACCCAGATCTCGTCATAGGCGCGGGACAGCATCTCGAGCGCGCCCTTGCGCTCCCATTCGGGTACCAGCAGCCTCGGCTCGTCCAGCACGTCGCGGACCCCGAGCACGATGCGGCAGCCGCGGGCGCGCAGCAGATCCAGGGCGGGCACCACCTCGCCGCGGAAGCCGGTCGGCTCCTTGTCGACGATGAAGATGTCCGGCCGGAAGGTTTCGGCGGTCTGCAGGATCAGGGCCTCGCGCAGCCGAACCGCCTCCTCGATCGGGACGTTGAGGTTGAGGCTCCGATAATCGCCGTCCGGTTGCTTGGTCACGCCCGGGATGCGGACGTAATCGACCCCGCGCCCGAACTCGAAGCTGCCGATGACCGGTGATCCCGAGATGATCAGCACCGAGACGCCCGGCCGCGCGGAAACAAGCGCGTTGGCGATCGCCCGCGACCGCCTCAGATGACCGAGGCCGAACGTATCATGGCTGTAGATGAGGACCCGGACGGAGGCGGCTGGGGCTTCCGACGATGACGCTGAGTATGCAGACCAGTGGTCCTCTTCCCCTCCAAACGCCATGCTGTCATGTCCGCGCAGAGGGTGGGCCGGATGCGGCGAGCGCCGGAGGCCTGTGTAGCACAGGAGCCGGGCGGCGATCACCCCCTTGTGTTGACCCGGCATGCGCCGGGCTGGCCTTGCACGTGTTTCTCATGCGGAATGGCTGTCGCTCGCCTGTGCCGTCGTGGTAACGTGATCACGAATGAATAGAAGCCTCTTCCGCTACATCTGGCGGCATTCGAAGCGCGATCAGCTGCTCATCTTCGCGGTGGTGCTGGCGTCGTTGCCCTTCTATTACATGTCGCTCGATCTGCCACGGCGGATCGTCAACGAAGCAATCCAAGGCCGCGCCTTCGAACAGGGGCGCCAGACGGCAAAGTTTCTCGACATCGGATTCTCGCTGCCATCTTGGCTTGGCGGGCACAGGTTCCAGTTCTTCGAGGGGATCGACGTCGGCCGGCTGCACCTGCTGTTCGGCCTATCGTTCCTGTTCTTGTTCTTCGTGCTGATCAACGGCGGCTTCAAGTACTGGATCAACGTGTCCAAGGGGGCGCTTGGAGAACGGATGTTGCGCCGCATGCGCTTCGAGCTGTTCAGCTTGGCGCTTCGTTTTACGCCCGAGACGCTCCGTACCGTGAAGTCGTCGGAGGCGGCAACGATCATCAAGGACGAAGTCGAGCCGATCGGCGGGTTCATCGGCGACGCCTTCGTTCAGCCCATGTTCTTGGGAACGCAGGCGGCAACCGCGCTGCTGTTCATCCTGATGCAGAGCGTATGGCTCGGCCTCACGGCCGCGGCAGTGGTCGGGGTGCAGTTCATTATTATTCCCCGCATGCGGCGGGAACTCCTGCGGCTCGGCAGGATGCGCCAGATCGCCTCCCGCCGGCTCGCCGGACGAGTCAGCGAAGTGATCGACGGCATGGAGGCCGTCCACGTGCACAACACGGCCCGCTGGGAGCGGGCCGAGATCGCGCACCGGCTCTACGAGCTGTTCGACATCCGCTTCCGGATCTACAAGCGGAAGTTCATCGTCAAATTCCTCAACAACCTGCTGGCCCAGCTGACGCCCTTCTTCTTTTACGCATTCGGCGGTTACTTCGCTCTGCAGGGCCGCCTCGATATCGGCCAGCTCGTCGCGGTGATCGCGGCCTACCGGGAACTGCCGCCCCCGCTCAAGGAGCTCATCGACTGGGACCAGCAACGGCTCGATGTGCAGGTCAAGTACGACCAGGTGGTCGCCTATTTCTCGGCGGAGAAGCTCCTGCCCGAGCACGCGGATGACCACACGGGCGAGGATGTCGAGCTCGTCGGCGCGCTCGAGGTGAAGGATCTGTCCATCAACGACCCGCATGGCGGGATCCTGATCAGCCGGGCGAGTCTCCATCTCGATCTGCCTGCCCACGTGGCCCTCACGGCCGAGAGCGGGGCGGCGGCCAGCATGTTCGCCCGGCTCATCGCGCGCCGGCCGATCGAATTTTCCGGCGAGGTGCAAATTTCCGGCCGGGACCTGAGCGACCTGCCCGCCAGCGTCGTCGGACGCCGGATCGCCTATGCGGGCGTGGAGCCGATCCTGTTTCCGGGCAGCATCCGGGACAATATTCTCTACGGCTTGCGCCAGCAGCCGCTCACCGAAGCGGAAAAGGGTGAGCTCGATCGTCGCCGCCGCTTCGAGGCTGGCCGAACGGGCAACCCGAGCGACTCGATCGAGGTCGAGTGGATCGACCTCCAGCGGGCTGGGTTCGGCACCCGCGAGGAACTTGACGAGCGCATCATCCAGCTGCTCGGGCGCATGGGGCTGGTGGACGACCTGTACCGGTTCGGGCTCGGTGGGGCGATCGACCCCGAGAGCCACCCCGATCTCGCGGAACGCCTGCTCGAAGCGCGGGGCCGTTTTCACGAGCGGCTCAGCGGCGAGGGGCTGTCAGAGTTGGTCGAGTTCTTCGACCCCGAGCGGTACAATCTTCACGCAACCGTCGCCGAGAACCTTCTGTTCGGCGTGCCGACGAGCCAAAGCCTGATGGGGCGCGCGCTCGTGGGCGATCTGCATTTCCGCCAGGCGCTCGACCGTGCTGACCTCTCGGCAGACCTCGTGCGGATGGGCGCTCGGATCGCCGAGACCATGGTCGACATCTTCCGCGGGCTGCCGCTCGGACATCCGCTCTTCGACCAGTTCTCGTTCGTGCATGCGGACGAGCTCGGCGAGTTCGAGGCCATCCTGAAACGGCTCGGAAAGTCAGGGCGCGCCGGCGAGACGGTCGAGGATCGCGAGCGGCTGCTCGCGCTGACCCTGCCCTATATCGAGCCGCGGCACCGGCTCGGATTGCTCGACGAGGGGATGATCGAGCGCCTGCTCGCCGGGCGCGTCCAGGTTCGGGAGATCTTCGGCCGGCACGGCCGGGATGACATCCGCTTCTACGAGCCGGACACGCTGAATCCCGCCGCGACCGACCGTGACAACCTGCTCTTCGGCCGGGTGAACGAGCGCGTTGCCGATGCCCGGGAGCGGGTGCGCCTGATTGGAGCCGAGATCATCGACGAGATGGCGTTGCGCGGCGGGATCGAGCGGGTCGGGCTCGACCACCAGGTCGGGCCCGCGGGGCGGCTCCTGACATCGCCGCAGCGGGCAGGGGTCAATCTGCTCCGCTGTCTCGTCAAGAAACCCGACATCCTGGTGGTCGATGGCGCTCTCGCGCCGTTCGGCGAGGGGCGGATTGGTGCCGTTCTGGACATCGTTCTCGAGGAAACCCGCGAGCGCACGCTCCTGGCGGTTCTCTCCAATGCCCAGCGCAGCGAGCATTTCGATGCCGTGATCCAGTTCCGCGGCGGCGCGGCCGACGTTAATGTCGCCGCAGCCCGCGCTGCCGGTCAGCCGGAAGAGCTGCCGCAGGCAGCCGCGGAATAGGGAGCAGGACCGGTCCGATGACGATCGACACGGAAGTTCAATCGCTGCGGCAGGTCCCGATGTTTCGCGACATCGACCCCTCGCGCTTGAAGCTGCTGGCCTTCACCTCCGAACGCATCCACTTCGCCAAGGGCCAGCGCTTCTTCTCCCAGGGCGATGCGGCGGATGCAGCCTACGTCATCCTGGAAGGCTGCGCCGAGGTCCTGCTCGAGACCCCCAGCGGACCGGTCAAGGTCGCCGAACTCGGCCGCAACGCCCTGCTGGGCGAGATGGGCATCCTGTCCGACTCACCCCGCTCCGCCACCATCCTGGCCTCGGAACCGACCTCGGCTCTGCGGATCGACAAGCGGGTCTTCCTGGAGCTGCTGAGCCAGTTCCCGCAGATGTCGATCGCCGTGATGCGGGAGCTCGCCAGCAGGCTCGAGCGGATGAACGCTCAGGTTCTCGCCCGCGCACCCGAGCCTGCCTGAAGGGTGAATCCATGGATCTCGCCGCAGGTTTCGCCGGCCGACACGTGCTCGTTACAGGCGCCTCCAGCGGGTTGGGGGAGCACTTCGCCAGGCTGGTCGCGCGATGCCGCGCGCGGGTCACCATCGGGGCGCGCCGGCTCGACCGGCTCGAGGCTCTTGCCGCCGATCTGGCCGAACTCGGTGCCCCGGAGGTGCGCGCGGTCGAGCTGGACGTCGCGAATCCGGCCTCCGTGGAGGCGGCCCTGGCCGCCGCGGGGCCGATCGACGTGCTGGTCAACAACGCCGGCATCTCCGAGGGGCGTCCGGCGCTGGACGTCACGGTCGACCTGTACGACGCCGTCGTGGACACCAATCTGCGCGGGGTCTGGCTGCTCTCGACGGCCGCGGCCCGCGCCTGGCGCGAGGCGGGGCAGGGCGGCGTCATCGTGAACATCGCCTCGATCCTGGCCTTCCGCGTCGCCGGGGCGGTTCCGGTCTATGCGGCCTCCAAGGCCGCGGTGGCGCAGCTCACGGCCGCGCTCGGCCTCGAATGGGCGCGCTACGGCATCCGGGTGAATGCGCTCGCCCCGGGCTATATCGCGACCGATATCAACTCGACCTTCTTCGAAACCGACGCCGGGCAGGCGATGATCAAGCGCATCCCGATGCGCCGTCTCGGCCAGCCGAGCGACCTGGACGGGGCGTTCCTGCTCCTCGCCGGCGATGCCTCCGCCTGGATGACGGGTACCTGCATCGCGGTGGACGGCGGGCACCTCGTTTCGTCCCTGTGAGCTGCCGGCTGGGCGCGCAGAGCACCTCCGGGGCGCGGGTCAGAACGCCTTGAAGGTGATGATCGTGCGGGTGTCGGCGATGTCCGGGATCGGGTGCACGTTCTCGGCGACGAAATGGCCGATATCGACGTCGTCATCGACGTGGAACTTGGCCAGGATGTCGTAATTCCCGGCTGTCGAGTAGATTTCGGACGCGATCTCGCGGTCCGCCAGAGCGCTCGCGACCGGATAGGTCTTGCCCAGCTTGCACTTGATCTCGACGAAGAAGGTCTGCATCCGCACCCTCATGGACCGGCCTGGCCGGATCCGGCTGGCTTAGCCGAGGGGCGGCCGCGGTTCAACGCGTTCCGCCGGGCTTCGCGAAGGAGCTCGACGGCGACCTCCGTCAGCGCTCCCGCGAGCCGCTCCGGCCATCTCGCGCACCGCCGCCGGGGGCCGACGGCGGCGGGGCGGTTCGGATCCGGCGTCCTCGGGATGTGGATGAACAGGACGGGGAGGCCCGTCCCGAGCGCACGATGGTAGGACGCGTTGCAGAGATAGCGCCCGGCATCGCGCGACAGCCGCGACGGGAGACGGTGCCGCCGCAGGACGCGCAGCATTTTTCCGGCCGGTACGGTTGTGCTGAGCGCCGGTCTGCCGCGAACGGGCGAGGGCGTTTCGGCGCGCTCGCCGGCGACGTCCGGAAATAGCGTGCTGCGCCGGCTGGTCCCCCGCCACTCCACGCGGACGCGGTTCGAGCGGCCCGCGACGCCGATCATCAGAACGGCATCCGGTCTCTCCTGCAGGAGCGGATCGAGCTCCGAGACGAGCGCCGAATAGGCGGTGGTGATGATCGCGGGCTTGGCATCGACGCCCAGCCGCCGCCAGCGCGGGGATGCGGCGACGGCACGCGCGGCGGCCGCGCTCGGGTTGCGCGGCATGGACGGAAAGGGGCCAAACCCCGTCACAAGAAGCCGGCGCGGCATCTCAGAGCCCCAGCATCCCGGCAATCTCGTCCGCGGCCGCGGCGGGGGACAGCGAACGGTCGGCCAGGGCCGCCTCGATGGCCGGCGCCCGGTCGCGGATGGCCGGGTCGGTCCGAAGCCGGTGGCGGATGCGGTCCTCCACAAGGGCCCACATCCATTTCAGGTCCTGCTGGCGGCGCTTCGCCGCGAGCTCTCCGGCCCCCTCCAGAACGCGGCGATGCTCGAGGACCTTCGCCCAGAGCCCGTCGAGGCCGGTGCCGGACAGGCCGGAGATCAGGAGCACGGGCGGGGTCCACAGCGCGCCGGGCGGCACGAGGATGTGCAGCGCCGCGCGGTAATCGGCGGCTGCGGCGGCGGCCCGCTCGCCGCCCGGCCCGTCCGCCTTGTTCACCGCGATGACGTCGGCGAGCTCGATGACGCCCTTCTTGATGCCCTGGAGATCGTCGCCCGCCCCGGGCAGGGCGAGGACCACGAAGATGTCGGTCAGGTCCGCCACCGCCGTCTCCGATTGGCCGACCCCGACGGTTTCCACGAGTACGACGTCGTAGCCAGCAGCCTCGCACAGCAGCATCGCCTCGCGGGTGCGGCCGGCGATGCCGCCGAGCGTGCCGGAGGACGGAGAGGGCCGGATAAAGGCGGCCGGATCCGTCGCGAGCCGGGCCATGCGGGTCTTGTCGCCCAGGATCGCCCCGCCGGTCCGCGTCGAGCTCGGGTCCACGGCGAGCACGGCCACCCGATGCCCGGCCTCGACCAAGAGACAGCCGAGGGCATCGATCAGGGTTGATTTGCCGACGCCGGGCACGCCCGTGATGCCGACCCGGATGGCCCGGCCGGTCCTCGGCATCACGGCCTCGATCACCTGGCGCGCCGCGGCGCGATGGTCGGCGCGCGAGGATTCGACGAGCGTGATGGCGCGCGCGAGCTCCGCCCGGTCGCCGGCAAGCAGCTTGTCGAGGTCGGGCGAGGGACGCGGTCGCATCCCGGTGTTGTGCCGCTGCGGCCCGGCGCCGTCGAGCCTCACGCGGGTGCCGCGGCCCGGTCCGCGTTGAGAAAGGACACGAGAAGTGCGGCAACGGAGAGCGCGAGACCCGTCAGGAATACCGCCGTGTGGGAGCCGGTTTGGGCAAACAGCGCGGCGAGCGCCAGTCCTGCCACTGCCTGTGCAATGCCGAACGCGGCCGTCGTCTTGACCCAGACCGCGCCGGCGGCGGGTCCGGCGAGCTCGCGGGCCCTAGCGAGGGCGATGGCCGCCAAGCCGAGCGCGCTGAACCCGCCGGCAAAACCTGAGAGGAGCAGAAGGACGGTGTTACCGGACAGCGCCGCCGCGAGGGCAACCACCTGAAAGGCGAGCCAGAGCCGGAACGAGGTGAGCGCGCCGAGCCGGTCGGCGAGGCGGCCGCCCAGCAGCGTCCCGGCGAGGGCGCCGGTCCCGAAGATCAGCCACAACAGAGAGCCGAAGCTCGGCGCGAACCCGTACCCGCGGACCGCCAGATCGGCGAAGTAGACCATGTGCGGCACGAGCCCCCCGCCCGAGATGCCGTAGGCTGTCTGCAGCACGAGGGATCGGGCGGGAATTGCTGCCGGGGTAGGGGGAATCGGGGTCCTCGGCCAGGACGGCCGGGCAAGCAGCCACAGCAGGCCGACGATCGCCGCAAGTGCAGCCCAGGCTACCGACAGGCCGAGCGGCACGAGAGCCGGGATCGCGGCTGAGGCCACGACGATGCCGAATCCGATCCCGGACACCACGATCCCGCCCGCGACGCCTCGCCGGGCGGCCCGAACGGTTCCCTGAACGGCCGGACCAGCCAGAGCCATCAGGAGCCCGCCGCCAACCCCCGAGACGAAGCGCCAGAGCAGGAACCAGGCGGCGCCCAGATCGAACGCGCAGGCCCCGAACCCGACCATGCCGAGCAGCATCCCGCAATCGAGCGCGGCGGCGGTGCCGATCCTCCGGGCGACGCTCGGCCCGCCCAGAACGCCGACGAGATAGCCGGCGAGGTTCGACGCGCCGATCAGCGCACCCTCCGCGCCCGTCACCCAGCCGGCGGACACCATGGCGGGAAACAGGGGCACATAGGCGAACCGGCCGAGGCCGATCCCGGAAAAGGTGGCGGCAGCGCCGGCAAAGGCCGGACGCAGGCTGTCCGGATGGTCTGCCCGTTCGCTCACGCGCCTATTGAGACGAGTGCGGGCTCGGCGTCCAGCTTCGCGTCGTGAAGGGAGGCTGCGCCTCGCCCTACGGGCCGGCCGGGAGCGGAAGCCCGATTCGGCCCCAGCCCGGGAGCTTGAAGGCGGGGTGGCGCAGATCAATCCCCGTCACGAGGCCGAGAAAGTTGAGCTCGACACCTTCGACCCAGCCGACCGTCAGGCCGAGATAGCCGCCGAGCTGGATCTGGAACCCGGTTCGGCTCGGGGTGATGCCGACCAGATCCCCGAGCGGGTGGAAATCCTTGCCGAGGGCCGTCGGGGGCAGCGCCGTGTGCAGGCCGGGCACCTTGCCGACGATATGGGCTACGAAGGTGTTGGAGTTCGGCCCGGGCCAGACCCGGTAATCGCCGAAGCGCGAATACGGGTACGCGGCCACGGCCTTCCGAATGTCCGGGATGAGCCGCTCTGCCTCGGGTCCATCGATGGCGAGAACCAGCTGCGGGTCGTTGCCGAACCAGCGCGCGTCCGCCGCCCAGGCATCCGTCCGAATGGGCGACCCCCACCCGACCTTGTCGAAGCGGCTGTATCGGGAGGCTCCCTCCTCCTTCACGACGATCCAGCTGTGATGGGCGACGATGCCCTTCCAGCGCCCGGTGCGCGCCGCATAGATTCGGATCAGGGCCGGGCGATGCTCGCGCGCCGCCGGCAGGATCTTGGCGCTCGACCAGTCCGCGCGCGACCAGTCGGGCGCGAGATCGCCCCGCGTCGCCCACCAGAGCGCGTGCGTCACCAGTGGCAGAATGAAGAGGATAAGGATCGCGAGAAGAACGCGAACCACGACGGTGGTCATCAATTGAGGGTGAACCGGCGACCCGGCAGAGGTACGGGAAAGGACATGATCTATATGGGTCTGCCGCTCGGGCGTTGCTATAAAGCGCAGCCCCATGCGTCGTAGCGCCTCGGTCGCGTTCGGGTAACGTTTGGCTGCGACACTCGCAGGTCACGAATGTGCCCCGTTGATCGGGTTCATGGGCGGTCCAACGAGGATCTGTGGTGACGTCGCGAACCGTTTCGGCCTTGGCAGCGGCCTGCCTTCTGCTGTGCACCGGCGACCTCGCGCTCGCGTCGGAGCGACCGCTCCCGCCTGCGCGTCCGGACAGCTTCCCCGATCTGCCCGTCCCGCCCGCCGTACCTCCTGCGGCGACGGCCGTGAGCCCCACCCTGCCGGAAGGGCGCAAGCTCTACCTCCCATTGATCGCCGCGGAGGCGAAGGCGCGCGGGCTTCCGCCCGAGGTCGCCGACGCGGTCGCCCGAGTCGAGAGCGGCTACAATTCCGGGGCTGTGGGCGGCGATGGCGAGCGCGGCATGATGCAGGTGATGCCGCCGACCGCCGCGATGCTCGGCTTCAAGGGGACGGCGGAGCAACTGGCCGAGCCGGCCACCAATATCCGCCTGGGGGTCAGCTACCTGGCCGACGCCTGGAAGCTGGCGAACGGGAATCTCTGCCGGGCGCTGATGAAGTACCGGGCCGGGCACAACCAGGAGCGCATGTCGGCCTTGTCGGTCGAGTATTGCCGGCGCGCCAAGAGCCACCTGGCGAGCATCGGGTCGCCCCTTGCGGCCGGGCCGCTCCCGCAGGCCGAGTTCGGTGCCGTGCCGGGCGGGCTCGGCCCCGTCTTCGCGGGCGGAGCCACCCCGCGGGTTCGACGGGTGGCCGGGCGGCTGGTCAAGGTCGGGGCGGTGCGCACGCCGCGGACGAGCAGGAGCTTCTGGGCCGCGCATGGCGCGCGCATCCGGGCCATCGAGGCGCGGCTGCCCTGGAAGCGCGGCGGCATCATGGTGGGCAGCTGATACAGGCCGGGGCCGATCGGCAGCGCCCGGCCGTCATTCGGGCGGCTTCGCGACCGTGATCTCGATGCTGGCGTAATAGGCGGCGAGGTCCGCGATATCCTCATCCGACAGGTTCGGCGCGACCACGGACATCATCTCGTTCTGGCGTGCGCCGCTGCGGTAATCGGAGAGGGACTTCACCAGATAGGGCTCGACCTGGCCGGCGAGATGCGGGGCTTCCGGCAGTTTCGACAGGCCGTCGAGCCCGTGGCAGGCCTGGCATTGCAGGGCCTTTTGCCGGCCGGCGGCGGCATCGCCCGCCGTGGCCGGGATGGTGTCGGCAGCGAGCGCTGCCGACACGATCAGCGAGGCCAGAAGGCAGGCCCTCATCTGCCCTCGTAGGTGATGCGGTAGAGGGCGCCGACGAAATCGTCCGACACCAGGAGGGAGCCGTCGCGGAGCGTCGCGACGTCAACCGGACGGCCGAGATACTCGCCCTTTCCGGTCAGCCAGCCCTCCGCGAAGACCTCCGTCTTGTCCGCCGTGCCGTCCTCCTTCAGGCTCGTGAACATGAGCCGGGCCCCGACCGGGGTCGTCCGGTTCCAGGACCCGTGCTGCGCCGAGAAGATGCCACCGCGGTATTTCGTCGGAAACGCCTCGCCCGCGTAGAACGCCATGCCGAGATCCGCCGCATGTGCGTCCGTCTCCACCTGCGGGAACACGACGTTCGCCGGCGGCGTCTGGTCCTTGTATTCGACCGTGCGGATCTTGCCGCCGCCATACCAGGGAAAGCCGAAGTTCAGCCCCATCTGCGGGGCGCGGTTCAGCTCGCCGGGAGGGACGTTGTCGCCCATCCCGTCGACCTGGTTGTCCGTGAACCAGAGCACCTTGTCCTTCGGGTTGAAGTCCATCCCGACGGAGTTGCGCACGCCCGTGGCGAAGACCTCGCGGTCCTTCCCCTCGCGGGACATGCGGACGATCCCGCCGATGCCCCACTTGGCATAGAGCTCGCCCTTCGCGGGTGCCGGCACGTTGAAGGGCTGGCCGAGCGTTATGTAGAGTTTATCGTCCGGCCCGACGCGGCAGATCCGGGCCGTGTGGTTGAAGCTTTCCTCGGCCTTGGGGATCAGCTCGCCCTGCTTCACCACCTCGGCGACCGCGACGTCGCCGCCCTCGTAGAAGAACTCGGCCGCCGGGAAGACGAGAACGCGATTGCGCTCGGCGATGTAGAGGAACCCGTCTCTGGAGAAGCAGACCGCGTTCGGCACCTGCATCGGCAGCGTCGGCGCGAAGCGCTTCACCTCCTCGGCGACGCCCACCTTGGCCCGGTCCGTCACGGCGTAGACCTGGCTCTTGCGGGTGCCGACGAAGGTCACGATCCCCTGCGGCCCCACAGCGATCGCCCGCGCGTCGGGGACAAGGGCGTAGAGATCGATCTTGAAGCCGGGCGGCAGCTTGATCTGCGACAGCGTCTTCCGCACCGCGTCGGCCTTCGCCCCGGTCTGCGGAATGGTTGGGAGGTCGCCGACGCCCGTGGTCTGGAAGCTCGACATCTTCTCGAGCGTGTCCGTGGGGGCGGCCGGCTGGCCAGCGGGCTGAGCATGGGCGCAGGTGCCCGTGACAAGTGTGGCGAAGAGGGCCGCCGCGGCCCCGTGAAGCCTTCCCATGGACGTCTCCCGTGTCGCGGGTCTGTGCCGCGCTCACGGGGAGAGTAGATCAACAGAAGCCCGAGGAAACTCAGAAAGTTCTTAAGTTGAGACGGTCGCGTTCCTCATTCTTCCCAGGCCGGCATCTTCAGCCGCATGCCGTGGCCGCCCTTGTAATCCGCCACGGGCGGCGGCGACCATCCGTCGAGCACAGCGGGGTCGAGCCGATAGACCTCCACGCCGATCGGCCGGCACACGTCGATCGGGTCGCGCGCATCCGGCCCCCAGAGCGGCACGGAGAGATCTCCCCCCGGGCAGGTCGACAGCGCAAGCAGCAGGTCGATCTCGGCAAACAGTTCCAGATGGTCGCCAGGGCGGGCCGGGCAATCGCGCATGAAATACTTGTCCTCGGCGTTCAGGCCGGTGACCTGGAAGACGTTCAGCACGTCATGGACGTCGAACTCCGTGAGCCCGTAGGGCGCGACGGCACGGACTAGGTTCGAGTGGCAATGGTGGTCGAAATCCTCGCCCGTCAGCAGCTTGTTGACGTAGGGGTCGCACCGGGTACCGAGCAGGTCGTGCACGCGCCCGCCATACTCGTCCGTGCCGTAGCCCGCGAGCGTGTCGCTCGTAATCGTCGCGAGCGGCCGCAGGTAGGGCAGGGTGGACCAGAGCCGGTCGAAGGTCGTGACATGCGCGGCCTGAAGCTGGCGCGTCCGCGCCGCCCAGAACCGCTCGCGCGGATTGTGCCGGTTCCAGATGTTGAGGTCGCCGACCTGCGGTCCGTCCACGGTGAGCAGCCGGACGACGTGCCCGGCCGGCACCTCCCAGGCCCGCCCGGTGCGGATCGGGATCGTGAAGCGCTCGACGAGCTCGCGGCCGGGCGCCGCTGCGACGCGCGCGTAGAAGGCGCGGTCGGGCGCAAGCGGCGAGCCGGCGGATGCCTGGTAGGCGGCGGGGAAGGAGGGCATCGGCGCGGGCTCAGCTGGTTTCGTCGTGGTCTCGGGCCATCAGAACAGGCCGATGAACATCTTCTCGTCCCACTGGACGGGCGGGCACGCCGCAACCTTGGACACGTGGGGCGAGGCCGCCACGGCCCCGGCCGCGACCGCTATGCCGCGGATCTGCGTGACGCACTGGCCGGGACTCTCCGGCGAACGCGTGACGCTTTCGACCAGAACATGCTCCGCGCTCCCGACGCTCCGTATCCGGATGGCGCCGTTCCGATCGCGGTGGAACTGGCAGGGCTGTGGAAGGCCGAGTTCGAGATCGCCGGCGCCCCCCTGGGTCGTCCATTGCAGCTGGCAGGAGCCGGAGCTGGCCGAGAGCGCCAGGCTCGCGCCGGCGACTTGCTCGACCGCTCCAGCGCCGCCGGCCCCGGCGACAGCCAGCACGACCCCCGCGATGGCCGATCTCATGGCAACTGCCAGAACCAGAGCTGCTTCGCTTTGTTGCCGGGGTCGTCGTAGGTCATCGTGAGGCCTCGATCCCAGAGGTCGATGTGATCGCCGCGGGCCGTCGTTTCCCCGGTGCGCTGGAAACAATCCTTGAAGAACAGAATGCCGGTCTGTTCAGCGATGGTGATCTTCGCGGCAGCCGGATCCTTGTAGACCTTGGGATATCCGATTTTCGTGACCAGGAAATTGGCGAGGGACTCGGCGCCCCGCGCATGGCCGTGGCTGCATTTCGGTTCCGAATAGGTTTCCTTGTTGATCTTGACCGTCTTTTCCTGATTCAACACGATGCTCATGCGGATGGCGCATTGGTTGTCCCACCCGCCATCGCAGGGCATGTGATCCGGATACTCCGTCAGGAGTTGGTCATAGGCTGCCCGAAGGATCCTGAAGCTCGGCTTGGCCATCGCACCCTCCTGGTGAAAAAGGACGCACGTTCCGGTTCCGTCTTCTCGCGACGCTACTCCGCAGCCTCCCGGGCCGCGTAGCCGAGCCGCCGGTTGAGCTCGTGCAGGAGGCGCTCGGCGGCCTCCGCGATCACGGTCCCGGGCGGGAAGATCGCCGAGGCGCCGGCCGCGTACAGCGCGTCGAAGTCCCCGGGCGGGATCACGCCGCCGACCACGATCATGATGTCCTCGCGCCCATAGCCGGCGAGCGCCTCGCGCAGTTCCGGCACCAGCGTCAGGTGGCCGGCCGCCAGCGACGACACGCCGATGATGTGGACGTCGTTCTCGATCGCCTGCCGGGCGGCCTCGCCGGGGGTGGCGAAGAGCGGCCCGATATCGACGTCGAAGCCGAGATCGGCGAATGCGGAGGCGATGACCTTCTGGCCGCGATCGTGCCCGTCCTGGCCCATCTTGGCGACGAGGATGCGGGGGCGACGCCCGTCATTCGTCTCGAAAATCTCGACCAGCCTGCGCACGCGCTCGACCGCTGCCGACATGCTCCCCGCCTCCCGCTTGTAGACGCCCGAGATCGCCTTGATCTCCGCCCGGTGCCGGCCCCACACGCGCTCAAGCGCGTCCGAAATCTCCCCGACCGTCGCCTTGTGCCGCGCCGCCTCGACGGCGAGGGCGAGCAGGTTGCCGGAGCCGCCGGCCGCCTCCGACAGGCGGTCGAGCGCAACGGTCACGGCGGCCTCGTCGCGCTCGGCGCGCAGCCGCCGCAGCTTGTCGATCTGCAGGGTGCGGACGGCCGAGTTGTCGACCCGGAGCACGTCGATCTGCCGGTCCTGCTCCGGCTTGTACTTGTTCACGCCGACGACCGTCTGGGCGCCGGAATCGATCCGCGCCTGGGTGCGGGCGGCCGCCTCCTCGATCCGCAGCTTCGGGATGCCGGCCTCGATGGCCTTGGCCATCCCGCCGAGCCGCTCGACCTCCTGGATGTGCTCCCAGGCCTTGCCGGCGAGATCGGCCGTGAGCCGCTCGATGAAGAAGGATCCGCCCCACGGATCGATGATGCGCGTCGTGCCGCTCTCCTGCTGCAGAAAGAGCTGCGTGTTGCGGGCGATGCGGGCGGAGAAGTCGGTCGGCAGCGCCAGCGCCTCGTCGAGCGCGTTGGTGTGCAGGGACTGCGTGTGGCCCTGCGTCGCCGCCATCGCCTCGATGCAGGTACGCACCACGTTGTTGAACACGTCCTGCGCGGTGAGCGACCAGCCGCTCGTCTGGCAATGGGTGCGCAGCGGCAGCGACTTGTCGGACTTGGGTCCAAAATCCTTGACCAGCTTCGCCCATAGGAGGCGGGCGGCGCGCATCTTCGCCACCTCCATGTAGAAATTCATCCCGATCGCCCAGAAGAACGACAGGCGCGGCGCGAATTGGTCGATCGTGAGCCCGGCCCCAAGCCCAGCCCGGATGTATTCGACGCCGTCCGCGAGCGTATAGGCGAGCTCGAGGTCCTGCGTCGCGCCGGCCTCCTGCATATGGTAGCCGGAGATCGAGATCGAATTGAACTTGGGCATGTTCTGCGCCGTGAAGGCGAAGATGTCCCCGATGATCCGCATCGACCCGGCCGGCGGGTAGATATACGTGTTGCGGACCATGAACTCCTTGAGGATGTCGTTCTGGATGGTGCCCGCCAGCTTCTCGGGCGGCACGCCCTGCTCCTCCGCGGCCACGATGTAGAGCGCCAGAACGGGCAGCACGGCCCCGTTCATCGTCATTGACACGGACATCTGGTCGAGCGGGATGCCCGCGAACAGCGTGCGCATGTCGTAGATCGAGTCGATCGCCACGCCCGCCATGCCGACATCGCCGGAAACGCGCGGATGGTCGGAATCGTAGCCGCGGTGGGTCGCGAGATCGAACGCGACCGACAGGCCTTTTTGGCCCGCCGCGAGGTTGCGGCGGTAGAAGGCGTTGGAATCCTCGGCCGTGGAGAAGCCGGCATATTGCCGGACCGTCCAGGGCTGGTTCACGTACATCGTCGGGTAGGGGCCGCGTAGATAGGGCGGCAGGCCGGGGTAAGTGTCGAGAAAGTCGAGCCCGGCCCGATCCTCCGGCCCATAATCCGGCTTCACCGGGATCCCCTCAGGCGTGATCCAGGGCTCGCTCGCGATCGCGCCGGCCACGGAGTTCGGGCCTTTGAAGGGCA
>JAQGJZ010000413.1 GCA_028290385.1 Enterovirga sp. | reverse complement strand
TCCCGCACGGCGCCCCGGTTGCGTCCGGCACGCTGGCGGGGCTCATGCAGCGGCGCTTCGAATCCTACAAGACGCGGGTCGTGCAGCCCTTTTTCCGCGAGCATTTTCAGCGCGTGGACAGGCAGATCGTCCTTGTGGACGTGCTCGCGGCCGTCGATGCCGGCCCGGCGGCCCTCGCCGAGCTGGAGGAAGCGCTCGACCGGGTGCTCCTCGCCTTCAATGCCGGCCGCAACACCCTGCTGTCGCGGCTCTTTGCACCGCGCGCG
Organism: Enterovirga sp.; assembly: GCA_028290385.1. Taxonomy (GTDB): domain Bacteria; phylum Pseudomonadota; class Alphaproteobacteria; order Rhizobiales; family Beijerinckiaceae; genus Enterovirga. The sequence goes on along the minus strand of JAQGJZ010000413.1, from coordinate 5,120 downwards.
GACCGCGTGCTGTTCGCGGCCACAAAGGCGGACCACATCCACCACACGAGCCACGACCGGCTGGAGCGCCTTCTGCGCCATCTCGTCGGGCGCGCCGTCCGGCGCACCGAGGCTGCCGGCGCTCGGGTCGGCTCCGTCGCGCTCGCCTCCGTGCGCGCCACCCGCGAGGCCTCGGTCGAGGAAGGCCGTACGACCCTGAAAACAGTCGTTGGCACGCCTGAGGCCGGCGAGCGGATCGGCGACGAGATGTTCGATGGCTTTGAGGAGGCGGCGATCTATCCCGGCGAGCTTCCGGCCGACCCTGCGGAGATTCTTGCCGGCGGCGTCGCCCCCGGCTCGCTGCGCTTTCCGCGCTTCCGCCCGCCGCTCGTTCCCGCCGACGCCGCCGGGCGGCCAGGCACCCTGCCGCATATCCGGCTCGACCGGGCGCTCGAATTCCTGATCGGGGACAAGCTCGCATGAGCACGAGCCCGCGCGCCTTTCGCCTCAAGGACGGGGCTTCTTCCGGAGCCGGCGAGCCGGCCGTGGTCACCGAGGAGCCGCTCGAGACGGTGGAAGCCGCCGATGGCGTGCCGGTGCTCGTCACGCGGAAGCGCCGTATGCCGTGGGCCGGCATCCTGGCCTCGGCGGTCGGCGGCTTGGCCACACTCGCCATCGGGCTCGGCATCGAGCGGCTGATCGCCGATCTTCTGGCAACCGCGCCGTGGCTCGGCTGGCTCGCCATCGCGCTCGCCGTGCTCGCAGCCCTGGCCCTCCTGGCGATCGTGGCGCGCGAGCTCGGCGGCGTCTGGCAGGAGCGGCGCCTCGAGCGTCTTCGCGCCGCCGCCGCGGAGGCCCTCGCCGTCCGCGACCACGCGGCCGCCAAGCGGGTCGCAGGCGAACTCGCGGATCTCTACGCGCTCCGGATCACCCGCACGATCGGTCCGAGCGTGCGCGACGTCGACGGCGAGATCATGGATGCGGATGATCGCCTGGCGCTCGCCGAGCGCACGCTCCTCGCGCCGCTCGACGCGGAGGCGAAGCGTGCGATCGCGGCGGCGGCCCGGCAGGTCTCGGTCGTAACCGCGATCTCCCCGCGCGCCATCGTGGATGTCGCCTTCGTGGTCTATGCGGCCGCCAAGCTCCTGCGCAGGATCGCGCGGATCTATGGCGCGCGCCCGGGCTTCTTCGGCGCGCTCCGGCTGGCGCGCTCGGCCGTGAACCACCTTGCCGTCACGGGCGGGGTCGCGGTCGGGGACAGCATCGTCCAGCAGGTGCTCGGGCTCGGCCTTGCGGCCCGGGTGTCGGCGAAGCTCGGCGAGGGCGTCCTGAACGGCCTGATGACGGCCCGGTTCGGGCTCGCCGCGCTCGAGGTCTGCCGGCCGCTGCCGTTTATTCGCGAGGAGCCGCCCCGGCTTGGCGATGTCGCGGGAGAGCTCCTGTCGCGCGAGGCCCCTGCCGCAGCCACTCCGCTTTGAACCCGGCAGAATCTGCCGGGCGGCCGCGGGAGCCGGGTCGAAACGGCCCATCGGCCTCTGCGAAGTCGAGATAAATCAGTGCCTTAGCCCTGGCACGCCGGTTGCTCCAGCCTCTCCGTCAATTGGCCCGTGCGCGCCGCGCTGGGCAGAGGGGCTGTGAGTCATGGGTATCCTGGGTGCGTTGTCGACGGCCGTATCCGGCCTGTCTGCCCAATCCTACGCGCTGGAGAACATCTCCGGGAACATCGCGAACTCGCAGACCGTCGGGTTCAAGCGGGTCGATACCAGTTTCGTCGACCTGATCCCGGACTCGCCCGTGAAGCGCGCCGCCTCCGGCTCCGTCATGGCGCAGTCATCGCTGACCAACACGCTCCAGGGCACCCTGCGCACGACGAACCTGTCCACGAACGTGGCCTTGTCCGGGGACGGCTACTTCACGGTGGCCAAGAACGAGGGCTCGGAGACGACCCCGGTGTTCAACAGCGTCAGCCAGTATACGCGGCGGGGCGACTTCAAGCTCGACGCGAACGGCTTTCTGGTCAACGGCGCCGATCGGTACCTTGTCGGGTCGACCTACAACCCGACGACCGGCTCGGTCATCGGGGCCTCGACCAGCCCGATCCGCATTCCCGAGACCTCGATCTCGGCGAAGCAGAGCACGGAAATCCTGTATTCGGGAAACCTGCCGACCATCCCTAAGCCCGACAGCTACTCGCAGGAGAAGCCGGGGTCTGACCTAATTGACCCGGCAGCCTATTCCGTCGATCCCGTGGCCACCGGAACGGTTGTCGGCGCCGATGCGACGACCTTCCTGAGCCAGTCCGTCCCGGGTGGCGAGCTGACCCTCTACGCGGCGGACGGCACCGCCGCGACCGTGCAGTTCCGCTGGGGCAAGACGTCCGACAACAGCTGGATGATGTTCTACCAGGCGAATTCCAGCCCGAGCCCGTCCGGCGTGTCCTGGCAGAGCATCGGCGCGCCGGTGACCTTCGACCGCACGGGCCAGCGCAGCTCGCCCGCCAATGTCAACCTCGCTGGCGTGTCCGTGGACGGCGTCGCGATCGGCGACGTCAACCTGAATTTCGGTGCCGCCAACCTCACGCAGTTCGGCGACGTCAATGGTCAGCCGACCCCGACCCTGACCCAGAACGGCTACGCCTTCGGCACGCTCGCGGGCATGACCGTGAACACCGACGGCACGATCATGGGCAGCTACACGAACGGCAGACGGGCCAAGCTCGCCCAGATCTCCGTGGCGCATTTCGCTGCCGACGACGCGCTGAAGCGCGAGGATGGGAGCACCTTCAGCGCGACCCCGGGTTCGGGCGCGCCGATCTTCGGCATGCTGGGCACCACGATGACGGGCGCCGCGGTCGAGGAATCCAACACCGACATCTCGGACGAGTTCTCGAAGATGATCGTCACCCAGCAGGCCTACTCGGCGAACACGCGCGTGATGTCGACGGCGCAGCAGATGCTGCAGGACGTCATCAACATCGTGCGCTGAGCGGGCGCGAAGCATGGAGTAGCGGGCCGTGAGCATATCCGCCGCGATCAGCACGGCGCTGACCGGGCTGCAGGCGACGCAGGCCGGCATCGACCTCGTTTCGAGCAATGTCTCGAATGCCGGGACGGTCGGGTACACGCGCCGCGAACTCGTCACCGCGGAGGCGGTCTCCGGTGGCCGCGCGACGGGCGTCAACATCGTGCGGGCGCAGCGCGTGCTCGACACGCTGCTGCAGAAGCAGGTGCGCCTGGAGAATGCGGGCGCGGGTTACACGGCCGTGAAGGAGAGCTACCACACGTCGCTCGACGGGATGTTCGACGCGCCCGGCGCGACCGGCTCGCTGCCGGGGCTGGTCAATTCGTTCTCGACCGCGATCTCCGCGCTCGCCGGCGATCCGGCGGCCTTCGCCAAGCGCACCCAGCTGCTCGCCGCGGCCTCCGATCTCGCGGCCTCGCTCAACTCGCTCTCGGACCAGGTGCAGAGCCTGCGCCAGACGGCGGAGGATTCGCTCGGCGTCGCGGTGGTCCGGGCGAATTCGCTGCTGCAGCAGATCGCGCAGGTCGCGACGCGCATCGGCTCCGACCCGGCCAATAGCAGCAATCCCGGCCTGCAGGATCAGCGGGACGGCCTTATCGATCAGCTTTCGGAGCTGATCGACGTCCAGGTGACGCCGCGCGACAACGGCGTGATCACGATCTCGACGACCGGCGGGCTGCTGCTCTTCGACGGCCGCCAGGCGGCCCAGCTCGGCTTCGACGGAAAATCCCCGCTCGGCGCGCGCTCCGCCTACGATCCGGATCCCGCCAAGCGGAGCGTCGGCACGATCACGGTCACGAACCCGCAGGGCGGCCGGGCGGATGCGATCGCGACCGGGACCATCCGGTCCGGCTCGATCGCCGCCTTGATCGAGGTCCGCGACGAGGTGCTGCCGCAGGCGCAGACCCAGCTCGACGCGCTGGCCGCAGGGCTTGCCTCCGCGTTCTCCGACCGGGACGTCACCGGCGCCGCGGTCGCGGGCGGCTTCGCCTTGCCGGTCGCGGGCATCCTGAACGGCAACCCGATCACGGTCTCGGCGTCGCGGGGCGGCCTGCCCAGGACGGTCACCTTCTCGATGGCGGGCAGCGAGGAAGCTGCCCGCGCGGCCAGCGCGTCCGGCAACGGCGTCGTCGGCCTGTTCCTGGGCGGAACCGCAGCCTCGATCGACGCGACGATCAAGGGCGCGCTCGGGCCGAATTTCAGCGGCACCTTCGACGGCACGAGCCTCACGATCATGGCCGCGGGCGGGGACGCGGTGACCGGCCTGTCCGCCCGGGCGACGGTCACGTCCGCCACCGGGGCCGTGCAGGTGCCGCTCTTCACGGACGATTCGAGCCCCTATACGGGCTCGTACGAGAACGGGTCCCAGCTCGTCGGGCTGGCGGCCCGCATCGCGGTCAACAGCGAGCTCCGGAACAACGCGGCCCGGCTTGTCGAATACACAGGCACGACGCCGGCCGGCGACACGGCCCGCCCCGAACACATGCGCGAGGCGATCGCCTCCCGCACGCTGTCGTTCACGGGCGCTGCGGGCATCGGCGGCTCGACCAGCGCCTGGACCGGCACGGTTTCCGACTTCGCCAATCAGCTCGTCGCGACGCAGGCGACCAACGCCCTCGCGGCCAAGAACCTCGATGCGGGACAGAAGGTCGTCCTGAACGCGCTCCAGAGCCGGTTTTCCGAACAATCCGGCGTGAACATCGACAGCGAGATGGCGCAGCTGATCCAGCTCCAGACGGCTTATGGCGCGAATGCCCGCGTGATGACCGCCGCCAAGGACATGCTCGACCTGCTGATGAGGGTCGGCGCATGAGCGTGCTTCCCTACGGCACGTCGGCCTTCGGCAACTGGCGCGCCGCGCAGACCTTCCAGAGCTCGAAGGCGGAGCTGTCGCAGCTCCAGAACCAGCTCGCGAGCGGCAATGTCGCCACCACGCATTCGGGGCTCGGGACCGGCGGCGCCGGTGCGAGCCTCGCCCTGAGAAGCCGGATCGCGACGCTTGACAGCTACGCGGCTGCCATCGCCGACGGGCAGTTCCGGCTCGGCGTGATGAATACCGGCCTCGAGCAGATTTCGAGCCTGGCCTCGAGCCTCGCGAGCAGCCTTGCTTCGGCGCCGAG
>JAQGJZ010000393.1 GCA_028290385.1 Enterovirga sp. | reverse complement strand
CCGATGACCGGCGCACGGGCGAGATCTTCCGCGAGGTCGAGCCGGAGGATCTGCTGAAGTTCGGCCTCATCCCGGAATTCGTCGGCCGTCTGCCGGTCCTGGCGACGCTCGAGGACTTGGACGAGACCGCCCTCAAGCGGATCCTGCAGGAGCCGAAGAACGCGCTGGTCAAGCAGTACCAGCGCTTGTTCGAGATGGAGGACGTGCAGCTCACGTTCCAGGACGAGGCGCTGTCGGTCGTCGCCCGCAAGGCCATCGAGCGCCGGACCGGCGCCCGCGGCCTCCGGTCGATCCTGGAGGGGATCCTCCTCGACACCATGTACGACCTGCCCGGCCTCGAATCCGTCGAGCAGGTCGTGATCGGACCCGAGGTGGTGGAGGGCAAGACGAAGCCGCTCTTCATCCACTCGGATCGCGAGCGCGAGGCTGCGCCGAGCGCCGCGAGCGCCTGATCAGGGCTGTGCGTAGGGCCCCGGCTGCGACGGAACGTTGCTTGAAAGCCGAGGCCCTGCTCGCCACTTTAAGGATTGTGCTGCAAGCGCATGCTCAATCTATCGAGGTGCGTTCCAGCGTACCGGCCGCAACCGACGACCCGTCGGCGTGAGCGCCCGGTGGTCGCCCGAGCTCCCGCTCCTGCGAGGGGATGCGACGGCGAATATTCTAAGGACGTTCCATGACAGATCAGAAGACCCGCCAGCCCGTCGAGCCTGGCACCGTCGGGGATTACGCCGTCCTTCCGCTGAGGGACATCGTTGTGTTCCCGCACATGATCGTCCCGCTCTTCGTCGGCCGCGAGAAGTCCATCCGCGCGCTCGAGGAAGTCGTGAAGGGCGATCGCCACATCCTGCTCGCGACCCAGGTCAACGCCACGGATGACGATCCGGCGACCGACGCGATCTACGACGTCGGCACGCTTGCGTCCGTGCTGCAGCTCCTGAAGCTTCCCGACGGCACCGTGAAGGTGCTGGTTGAGGGCGCCACCCGCGCCAAGGTGCGCAAATACGTGCGCACGGAGGAGTTCTACGAGGCCGAAGCCGTCGCGCTCGAGGACGCCAAGGGCGACCTGGTCGAGGCGGAGGCGCTCGCCCGCTCGGTCGTGTCCGAGTTCGAGAACTACGTGAAGCTGAACAAGAAGGTCTCCCCGGAGGTCGTCTCGGCGGTCACGCAGATCGAGGATCCCTCGAAGCTCGCGGACACCATCGCGTCCCATCTCGCGGTCAAGATCTCCGACAAGCAGGAGGTGCTCGCCACCCCGACGGTCGCTCAGCGCCTCGAGAAGGTGCTCGGCCTGATGGAGAGCGAGATCTCGGTCCTGCAGGTCGAGAAGCGCATCCGCACGCGCGTCAAGCGCCAGATGGAGAAGACCCAGCGCGAGTACTACCTGAATGAGCAGATGAAGGCCATTCAGAAGGAGCTCGGCGACGAGGACGGCAAGGACGAGCTGTCCGAGATCGAGGAGCGGATCGAGAAGACCAAGCTCACGAAGGAAGCCCGCGAGAAGGCGAAGGGCGAGCTGAAGAAGCTCCGCCAGATGTCGCCGATGTCCGCGGAAGCGACCGTCGTGCGCAACTATCTCGACTGGCTGCTCGGCATTCCGTGGGGCCGCCGCTCCAAGATCAAGAAGGATCTGGTCGGCGCCCAGGCGGTTCTCGACAACGACCATTTCGGCCTCGACAAGGTCAAGGAGCGGATCGTCGAGTACCTCGCCGTCCAGCAGCGCGTGAACAAGATGACCGGGCCGATCCTGTGCCTTGTCGGGCCTCCGGGCGTCGGCAAGACGTCGCTCGGCAAGTCGATCGCGAAGGCGACGGGTCGCGAATTCGTCCGCATGTCCCTTGGTGGCGTGCGCGACGAGGCGGAGATCCGTGGTCACCGGCGGACCTATATCGGGTCGCTGCCGGGCAAGATCATCCAGTCGATGCGCAAGGCCAAGACCTCGAACCCGCTCATCCTGCTCGACGAGATCGACAAGATGGGCATGGACTTCCGCGGCGATCCGTCCGCGGCGCTCCTCGAGGTGCTCGACCCTGAGCAGAACCACACCTTCAGCGATCACTACCTCGAGGTCGATTACGACCTATCGGACGTGATGTTCGTGACGACCGCGAACACGCTCAACATTCCGGCTCCGTTGCTGGACCGCATGGAGGTCATCCGCCTTGCGGGCTACACGGAGGAGGAGAAGAGCGAGATCGCGCGCCGGCACCTCGTCCCGAACGCCCTGAAGAAGCACGGGCTCACGGACAAGGAGTGGGCGATCGACGCGGAAGGTCTGCTGGAGCTGATCCGGCGCTACACCCGCGAAGCGGGCGTGCGTAACCTCGAGCGCGAGCTGTCCAACCTGATCCGCAAGGCCGTGAAGGAGATCGTGATCTCCAACGTCAAGCGGATCGAGGTCACGGCCGGCAACCTCGCCGACTTCCTGGGTGTCGCCAAGTTCCGCTACGGCGAGATCGACAGCGAGGACCAGGTGGGCGTGGTGACGGGCCTTGCCTGGACCGAGGTCGGCGGCGAGCTGCTCACGATCGAAGGCGTCATGGTGCCCGGCAAGGGCAAGATGACGGTCACGGGCAACCTCAAGGACGTGATGAAGGAGTCGATCTCGGCTGCCGCATCCTATGTCCGCTCGCGGGCCCTGGACTTCGGCGTGGAGCCGCCGCTCTTCGATCGGCGCGACATCCACGTCCACGTTCCGGAGGGCGCGACCCCGAAGGACGGCCCGTCGGCGGGTATCGCCATGGCGACGGCCATCGTGTCGGTCTCGACCGGGATCCCGGTCAGGCACGACATCGCGATGACCGGCGAGGTGACGCTGCGCGGACGCGTGCTGCCGATCGGCGGCCTGAAGGATAAGCTGCTCGCCGCGCTTCGGGGTGGCATCAAGATTGTGCTGATCCCCGAGGAGAATGCCAAGGACCTGGCCGAGATTCCGGATTCCGTGAAGAACGGGATGGAGATCGTGCCCGTGTCCCGCATGGACCAGGTGCTGGAGCGGGCGCTGACCCGGATGCCCGAGCCGATCGAGTGGGAGGAGCCGCTGCCTCTCCCGCGTGGATCGGTCGACGAGGACCGGGGCGTCGTCGCCCACTAAGCCTTCGGGCTAGCCAAGATCAGGGCTCCCGGCGAAAGCCGGGGGCCCTTTTTTGTGTCGGTCGGTCGGCGACGCGAGGCACAACTCGGGCTTGCCTGGGCGCGAGCTTTGCGCCAGACGGTATGTCCCTGAACGGATGGCCGGTTTCGTACATCCGAGCGGGAGGGCTGAATGAACAAGGGAGAGCTCGTCAGCGCCGTTGCAGAGAAAGCGGGGCTTTCCAAAGGGGACGCAGCCCGGGCGATTGAAGCGACCCTGGACGTCATCGCGCAGGCCCTCAGGCGGGGCGACGAGGTCAAGCTCATCGGGTTCGGCAGCTTCCTCGTTTCCGAGCGCAGCGCCGGCGAGGCCCGCAACCCCCGAACCGGCGAGAGGGTGATGGTCGCCGCACAGAAGGCGCCGAAGTTTCGTGCCGGCGCGCTGTTGAGAAGCGCGGTCAACTCGCAGTAAGAGAAGGGGGCGCGGCTCCGGCTCGCGCCACCGGGCGGTTAGCTCAGCCGGTAGAGCATCTCGTTTACACCGAGAGGGTCGGCGGTTCGATCCCGTCACCGCCCACCAACCATCTCCATCATCAGCTCGCGGCAGCTTCCTGCACGGCACGGCGCTGGCGAGCCCCCAAACCCAGAGGCCGTCGGTCACGCGCGTACGGGCGGAACGATGCCATCACCGGTTGATTTGACCGGCATTGTCAGCGCTGCAGCGTGCCCGGCCGGGGAGCCGGGCGCGGATGCGGCGGGCCGGGAACCGCGCCGGGGGAGTGGATGATGAGGGGCTTTGGCGGTCGGATTGCCTGTCTTGTGCTGCTGGCGGCCGTGGTTGCGAGTGCCGGCGCGGAGGCGCAATGGCGCGACGGCGGCCAGGAGCAGTTTGCCAGCCAGTGCCGCCCGCCGCTGAAATTCGCCGCAGGCGCGTGCGTGCGGTCCTGCCCGGGCGGGTTCGAGGATCGCGGCCGGGTCTGCGTCTTCCGGAGCCAAAGCTCCGGCAACGGCGGGCAATAGGTCCGGCCCGCGCTGCCGCCCGGGTGGGGCCGCTAGCGAACGGGCTCGGGGTGGTTCGGGCGGAACAGGGTGCCGCGTTCCGTCCACAGGACGACCGCGACCGTCGCGACGCTTAGGACCGCGTAACCGACCGCGACCGGAATAACGGTGCCGTCGTAGAAGCGGCCCACGATCACGCCCGCGCTCGCGCCGAGGAAGGTCGTGTAGAAGCCGATCAGGGAGGACGCGGTCCCGGCGATGCGCCCCAGCGGCTCCATGGCGAGCGCGTTGAAGTTGGGCATCGTCAGGCTCGTGAGGAACTGGCTTGCCGCCAGGATGCCGCCGAACAGGAGCAGCGGCGGCTTGCCCGCATACAGGAACGCCACGGCGCATTGCAGAAGGGACAGCGCCATGAAGCCCAGCATGCCGAGATGCGAGATGCGGTGCATGCCATGGCGGCGCACGGACCGGGAATTGGTGAGCGAGGCGAAGCCCATCGACAGGGCGATCAGCCCGAACACGATCGAGAACTTCGCGCCAAGCCCATAGACGTCCTCGGCGAAGATCTGCTGGGCCGAGCCGACATAGGACATGATGGCCCCGAACATGAGGCCGAACGCAGTCGAATAGCCGAGCGCGGCGCGGGTCGTGACCGTCTCCCGGAAGGCCGACCCGACGGCGGTCACCGAGAAGCGCTGCCGGTTTTCCGCCCGCAACGTCTCGGGCATGCGGCGGACGAACCAGATCCCGAGCGCCGCCCCGAGGACCAGCATCGAGACGAAGATCGCGTGCCAATCGCCGACCAGGAGCAGCAGGCTGCCGATGGCCGGCGCAAAGATCGGGACGGTAATGAACACCATCATGGTCAGGGACATGACGCGCGCCATCTCGCGCCCGACGAAGCGGTCGCGCACGATGGCGACCGCGACCACGCGGCCGGCCGCTGCACCGCAGCCTTGCAGGCAGCGCGCGGCCAGCAGCATCTCGAAATTGGGGGCGAACATCGCCGCGACGCAGCCGACGAGGAACACGGCCAGGCCCGCCAGAAAGGCCGGCCGCCGGCCGAAGATGTCGGACGCGGGGCCATAGATCAGGTGGGTGACCCCGAACCCGATCATGTACACGTAGACGAGAAGCTGGAGGTCGTTCGGATTGCGAACCGCGAAGGTCCGTCCGATGGCCGGAAAGGCCGGAAGGACGTTGTCGACCGCGAAGGCGGTCAGACCCATCATAAAGGCGATCAGCGCGACGAACTCGCCGAAGGGAGGCCGTCGCTTCGTTTGCAGGTCCGGATCAAGGGGAGCGTGCATGTCTCGGTCTCCCCGCGTCCGCCGGATCCCGGCGCTCAGCGCCGCTTCTTGCTCTTCCGGGTCGCGTAGCGAAGGTCGCGCTGTGCCTTGCGGGCAGCGTCTTGCAGCGCCTCGGCTTCGGCCCGACGGCGAGCATCTTCTTCCTTGCGCTGCAGCTCGGCCAATTCGGTCGCGAGCTTCTCGGCGGCGATCCGCTCCTCCTCGGCCTTGCGGATAGCCTCGCGCTCGGCACGGCGCTTCTCGCGGGCTTCGGCAACAGCTGCGCGCTCGGCCTGCTTGGCCAGCAGCTCCGGGTCGTCGGCCGGCGGGCGGGCCTTGAAACGCTCGAGCATGGCCTGTCTGGCGCTCTGGGCGGTTTCGCGGCGGTCGTTGAAATCGTTGCGTTTTGCAAACGCCATCTGTGTCGAAACCCTCGTCGTCGTCCGTGCTAGTTGAGAACGCGAAAAAGCCGCCTCGTCAGGCGGCCGCGCGATGCCGATGGCCGAATGTGCTCGACGCCCGCTCAGACAAAGGGCGGGTGATGCCCGATTCCGGCTTGATCGACGGGCGGTAGTTAGGTTGCGCGCGCCGGAAATGCAAGCTGCGCAAGGCGCTTGGCCGCTATGCGGCCCACGCTGGATCGCGGAAAGGTTACCCGATCCGGGACCAGCTGGAGCCTGAACGAAAATTAATCTCGGCTCCAGGACACCTTCACGGGCGCTCTGCAATTGAGGGAGCTGACGGAGGTGGAGCGGGCAGGCCGCACCGCTTCCGGTTCAGATTTTCGGAGCGGCAGATACATGTCTCAGGCACATCAGAACACCGCCGGTACGTTGCGCAGCCGGGCTCTCGCTTCGGTCGCGGCCGTCGCCATCGTGGCGTCCGGGGCGCTCGGCGCGACCTTTCTCCAGGGCCCCCATCCGGCCTTCGCGCAGACCGCACCGATCACGGTCGAGGCGGCGCATGCGCCGGCGTCCTTTGCGGACGTGGTCGACAAGGTGAAGCCCGCGGTCGTCTCCGTCCGGGTGCGCGTGGAGCAGGCCTCCACGTCCCGCGGCGATGACGAGAACCCCGGCTCGCGGCTCGACAACATCCCGCCGCAGCTGCGCGAGTTCTTCCGGCGCTTCGGCGAGAACGGGATGCCGAACGGGCCGCGGCGCGGCGGCCGCGGCATGGCCCAGGGCTCGGGCTTCTTCATCTCGGCCGACGGCTACGTCGTGACCAACAACCACGTGGTCGACAACGCCAAGACCGTGGAACTCACCACCGACGACGGTCGCACGCTCAGCGCCAAGGTGCTCGGCACCGACCCGAAGAGCGACCTCGCGCTGATCAAGGTCGATGAGGGCGGACCGTTCCCCTACGTGAAGCTCGCGGCCACGGCCCCGCGCGTCGGCGACTGGGTGGTCGCGATCGGCAACCCGTTCGGGCTCGGCGGTACCGTCACGTCCGGCATCGTCTCGGCGCGCGGCCGCGATATCGGCGCCGGGCCGTATGACGACTTCCTGCAGATCGACGCGCCGATCAACCGGGGCAATTCCGGCGGCCCGACCTTCAACCTGCGCGGCGAGGTTGTCGGCGTGAACACCGCAATCGCGTCGCCGTCCGGCGGCTCGGTGGGTCTCGCCTTCGCGATCCCCTCCCAGACGGTCCAGGCGGTCGTCGATCAGCTGGAGAAGAACGGCAAGGTGGAGCGGGGTTACCTGGGTCTTCAGATCCAGGCGCTCACGCCCGACCTCGCCGACGGCCTCGGGCTGAAGAACCAGAAGGGCGCGCTGGTCAACGGGGCCCAGTCGAGCACGCCGGCCGCGAAGGCAGGCCTGCAGGCCGGCGACGTCGTCACCAGCATCAACGGCGAGCCAATCACGGATGCGCGCGAGCTCAGCCGCCGGATCGCCAGCCTGAAGCCCGGCACCAAGGTCGAGGTCGGCTACCTGCGCGACGGCAGCCAGCGCAACGCGACGGTCGAGCTCGGCAGCCTGCCGACCGAGACGGCCTCGCTCCAGCGGGATGACGAGGGCGCCAAGAGCTCGCTCCGGCTCGGCCTGCAGCTCGCTCCCGCCTCCCGCACCGGCGCGGGCGACGAGGGCGTCGCGGTGGTGAACGTCGATCCGGACGGGCCGGCGGCCCAGAAGGGCATCGCCGAGGGCGACGTGATCCTCGAAGTCGGCGGCAAGGCCGTCTCGACCCCCAACGACGTGGCTGACGGGATCAAGGCCGCCCGGGATGGGGGCAAGAAGGCCGTCCTGATGCGGGTGAAGAACGCGCAGGGCACGCGCTTCGTCGCGATCGGGCTCGCCAACGCCGGCTAGCCTTCTCTCCTCGGCACCAGGCCATCAGCGGCGGGCGGAAACGCCCGCCGCTTTTTTGTGCCTGCAGCCGGGCGGACCGGGGAGGGCGCTGAAGCGGCCGGAGCTCCGCCGCCTCGGCTCCGCTCAGCGC
>JAQGJZ010000376.1 GCA_028290385.1 Enterovirga sp. | reverse complement strand
ACAGGGCTTTGATCTCGGCCAGCTTGTGGGAAATGTAGAGGATCGAGCAGCCCTCGGACGCCAGCTGCCGCAACATGCCGAACAGCCTGTCCGCCTCCTGCGGCGTGAGCACGGAGGTCGGCTCGTCCATGATGAGGAGCCGCGGCCTGACCAGCAGGCAGCGCACGATCTCGATGCGCTGCCGCTCGCCGACGGAGAGCGTGTGGACGGCGCGGTCCAGGTCGAGCGGCAGGCTGTAGGCGCGCAGGATCGCGTCCACGCGGGTCGCCAGCGCGGCACGGTCGACGGCATCGTCGAGCCCGAGCGCGATGTTCTCGATGACGGTGAGCGCGTCGAACAGCGAGAAGTGCTGGAACACCATGCCGATGCCGAGCGCCCGCGCGGCCTTGGGGCTCGCGATCGCGACCGGGCGCCCGTCGACGCGGATCTCGCCGCGATCGGCCGCCTGCACGCCGTAGATGATCTTCACCAGGGTCGACTTGCCGGCGCCGTTCTCGCCGAGAAGCGCGTGGATCTCGCCCGGCGCGACGCGCAGGCTCACGTCCTCGTTCGCGACGACGCCCGGAAAGGTCTTGCTGATCCCGGACAGCTCCAGGCGGGGCGGGGTGGTGGGTGTCACGCGACGGCCAGGTGCGGCTTCTCTCCTGCGGGTCCTGCCTCGCACGAACCGGGCCGGGCGAAAACCCGGATCAGCGCCGCCGCGACAAGGGCGACGCTCACGCCGGGCGCGTTTCGGCCCGGTGGGGCCCGAGAGGGTCGCGCAGCGTGGCGCACGGGCCACAGACGACGGTTTCGAGCCGCCCATCCACCGGGGAAGAATCGCATCCTGGCGCGCATCGTCCCGGCACAACCCTTTCTGCCCGCAGCCACAATGGCCGGCGCATGCCCCTCGCGCGCCCGTGGCGCGCGCAGCTTCGGCCTTGCCGGCCGGCCCGGGCTCGCTAAGACTCTGTTCATGAGTGAGTTGAGTCCGTTCCACAGCCGGGCACGCAGCATCCGGGCGCGAGTCGCCGGGGAAACCGCGATGCAGCTCATGGGGGCCGACGTGTCGACCCTCGAGCCGGGCGGCGCCACCATCTCGGTCGGGTGCCGGCCGGAGCTCCTGGAAGATGAAGGCTGCTTCCACGAGGAGGTCACGGCCTTTCTGGTCGAGCAGGGCGCCCGGATCGCGGCAGCGACCCGGCTCGGCGACGGCGAGGCCTGCCTCGCGACCGATTACCGGCTGAACCTGATCGCGCCCGCCCACGGCGAGCGGCTGATCTGCCGGGCGCGCGTGGTCCGCGCCGGACGGCTCGCGTCCGTGGTCGCGGCTGACGTGGTCTGCGTCAGGGGCACGGAGGAGATCCCGACCGCGAGCGCCGTCGCGACGATCTCGATCGTAGAGGCCTCGGCGATCTCGCCAGCCGGTCACGCGTGAGGCGTTCTGGGGCAGCCGGGCGTCCGCGACGCGAGGCATGAGCGAGGGCGGCTCGGCCCGGCCGGCCTTTCCCACCGAATCGCGCAGCGCGGCGATCGGGTTCATGTGCGCCGGGGTGGTCTGCTTCGCCCTGTGCGACGCCAGCGCCAAGTGGCTGAACCAGACTCTCGACCCGTTGATGACGGCCTGGAGCCGCTACGCGTTCAACGTCATCATCGTTTCGATCTTCCTCAATCCGATCACCGTGCCCGGCATCGCCCGGAGCAACCGGCTCGGCCTCCAGATCCTGCGCTCGTCCATCCTGATCGGCAGCACGGTCTGCAATTTCTTTGCGCTGACATACCTCCAGCTCACGACCTCCATGGCGATCCAGTTCGCGATGCCGCTCATCGTGGCGCTGCTGGCCGGCCCGTTTCTCGGCGAATGGGCCGGGCCGCGCCGGCTCGCCGCGATCGGCATCGGGTTCGTCGGCGTGCTGGTGGTGACCCGCCCCTTCGCGGGCGGGATGCACCCCGCCGCTCTGCTCACCGTCGGCAGCACGGTCCTGTACGCGTGCTATGCGCTGGTGACCCGGACCCTGGCGGCGCATGACCGCACCTCCACGACGGTGTTCTATTCGGGCTTCGTCGGCGTCGTCGTCCTGACGCCGATCCTGCCCTTCGTGTGGAGCCAGCCGCCCAGCCTCCTGCACTGGGGGCTGATGATCGGGATCGGGATCGTCGCCGCGGGCGGGCACTGGCTTCTGGTGCTGGCGCATGCGCGCGCCCCCGCACCGGTGCTGTCGCCCTTCGTCTACACCCAGCTTCTGTGGATGGGGCTCCTCGGCTATCTGGTGTTCGGCGACGTGCCGGACGGCTGGACCCTAGTCGGGACCGCGATCGTGATCGCGTCGGGGCTGTATCTGCTCTGGTGGGAGCGCCGGGTCCGGCGGCCGCCCGTGCAGGCCTAGAACGCAAAATGGGCCCCGTGGGGCCCATTCGCGTCAGCGCTGTGTGCGCGCCTTACTGGCAGGGATAGCGGTAGCCGTCATTGGCCAGGAAGGTGCCGGTGCGCGGGTCGAACGAGCGGTACCGGCTCGCGCAGTAATTCACCCAGTTGGGATCGGCCCCGTAAATGTTGCCGACCGGCTGGCCGGGGCCGCCGTAATAGCCGGGCGCCGGCTGCGAATTGGCGATCGCTGCCCCCGCGAGGGCCCCGAGGGCTAGACCGCCGACGATGCCGGCCGCAGCGGCACCGCCACCATAGCCGCGGCGATATCCGCGCCCGCCGTAGCGCCGGCCGCCATAGCCGCCGCGGTAGTACTGGGAGAAGCTCTCGCCCGGATAGGCCTGCGTCTGCGCCTGGGCGGCTGCCCGGCCGAGCCCGGCCGCTGAGGCTTCCGAGGCCTGGGCCGGCATCAGGGTGCCCGCGAGAAGCGCGGCGCCGAGGGCGCCGGCGCCGATGCACTTGCGAAGCGATTGGGTCATCGTGATCCTTCCGTTGCGATACGCCAGAATACGAACCGCAGGGCGCTTCCGCCCCGCACCGCTCTGCGGCCCAGGCAAGCCAACGCGCCCACCCGGCCGGGGTTCCGCCTACTCGGCCGGAACGGCGCTCGGCTGGGTGCCGAGCGCGGCCGCCTGGTGCTGCCCCCGGGTCCGGCCGATCAGCCGTTCGAACATGATGTAGACGACGGGCGTGATGTAGAGGGTCAGGAGCTGCGAAAAGCAGAGCCCGCCGACCACGACAAGGCCGAGCGGCTGGCGCAGTTCGGCGCCGGCACCGTAGCCGACCGCGATCGGCATGGCGCCGAGCACGGCCGCCGCCGTCGTCATCATGATGGGCCGGAACCGCAGCAGCGCCGCCTCGATGATCGCCTGCTCGGGCGCGATCCCCTCGCGCCGGCGCTCCACGGCGAAATCCACCATCATGATGGCGTTCTTCTTCACGATGCCGATCAGCATCACGATGCCGATCATCGCGATCACGCTGAGGTCCATGCCGAAGAGCTTGAGCGTGAGCAGCGCCCCGATCCCCGCCGCCGGCAGGCCGGACAGGATGGTGAGCGGGTGGATGAAGCTTTCGTAGAGGATGCCGAGGATGATGTAGATCACGAGCACGGCCGCGAAGAGCAGCAGCCCCTGGTTGGCCAGCGCCTGCTGGAAGAGCTGCGCCGTGCCCTGAAAACTCGTCTGGATCTGGACCGGCACGCCGAGTTCCCGGCTCGCGGCGTCGATCCCCGCCACGGCCTGCGAAAGCGCGACGCCGGGCGTGAGGTTGAACGACAGCGTGACCGAGGGCAGCTGCGCCAGGTGGTTCACGGTTAGCGTCGTCGGCAGGATCTTCAGCGTCGCGACCGAATCCATCGGCACGACGTTGCCGCCCGGCGTCCGCAGCGCCAGCTTGCGGAGCACCTCGCCGACATCGGCATAGGTCTCGTCCGCTTCCAGGATGACCTGGTAGGTGTCCTCGGGCGCATAGATGGTCGAGACCTGGCGCGTGCCGAAGGCCGAGTAGAACTGGTCGCGGACCTGGTCGACCGTGACGCCGAGGCGGGCCGCGACGTCGCGGTTGATGTCGATGAAGGCGGTGCGGGCCCGGACCTGCAGGTCCGAGTTCACGTCCACCACGCCCGGGATCTGCGCCATCCGCTCCTGCAGCAGCGGGGCGTATTTCCGCAGCGCGTCGAGGTCGGTCGATTGCAGCGTGTACTGGTACTGGCTGCGCGACTGCACGGCCCCGACATTGATGGACGTGACGGGCTGCATGTAGATGTTGATGCCGGGCACAACGGCGGCCGCCCGGCGGATGCGGGCGATAACCCCGATCGCGTCGAGCTTGCGGTCCGGCTTCTCGCGCAGCGCAATGAACATGCGGCCCGAATTCTGGGCCGACGCCGGCCCGCCGCCGCCCACGGTGGACATCACGGACACCACGTCGGGATCCGCCCGCACGATGTCGGCGAGCGCCTTCTGGCGCGCCACCATGGCGTCGAACGAGGCGTCGTCCGGGCCGACCGTCGAGGCGCTGATCAGGCCGTTATCCTCGGTCGGGAAGAAGCCCTTGGGGATGTCGCGGAACAGCAGCGCCGTGACCGCGAAGGTGGCGAGCGTGACCACCAGCATGAGGGACGGAACGGTGACGACCTTGCGCAGCGACCAGCCGTAGCCGCGCGTCATCGCCGTGAAGCCGGCATCGAAGGCGCGGAGCACGAAATTGTGCCGCTTGTGGTGGTCCACCGGCCGCAGCAGGCGCGCGCACAGCATGGGGGTCAGCGTGAGCGAGACCACGCCCGAGAGCAGGATCGCCATGGAGATGACGAGGCCGAACTCGGTGAACATGCGCCCGACGACGCCGCCCATGAACAGAACCGGGATGAACACTGCGACCAGCGAGATGGTCATCGACACGATCGTGAACCCGACCTCGCGCGAGCCGACCAGCGCGGCCGGGAACGGCATCTCGCCGTTCTCGACGTGCCGCATCACGTTCTCGAGCATGACGATCGCGTCGTCGACCACGAAGCCGACCGCGAGCGTGAGCGCCAGGAGCGAGATGTTGTCGATCGAATGGCCGAACAGGTACATGCCCGCGAAGGTGCCCACGAGCGAGATCGGCAGCGCGATCGCCGGGATGATCGTCGCCCGGACCGATTGCAGAAACAGGTAGATCACGAGGATCACGAGCACCATCGACAGGAAGAGCGTGAACTCGACATCCTCGATGGCGTGACGGATCGGGCCCGAACGGTCGTTCAGCACGTCGATGGAAACGCCGGCGGGCAGCTCGGCCTCGATGGCGGGCAGCAGGGCGCGGGCGCGGTCCACCACCTCCACGGTGTTGGCGTCGGGCTGGCGGTAGAGCGCGAGCACGATGGCACGGCGGCCGTTCAGCCAGCTCGCGACCTTGTCATTCTCCACCCCGTCCACGGCCGAGGCGACATCGGCCACCCGCACGGGCGCGCCGTTCTGCCAGGCGACCACCACCGGCATGTAATCCGCCGCCTTCATGATCGGGCCCGTCGCATCCAGAATGGAGGAGCGGGTGCCCTGGTCCACGGAGCCGACGGGCTTCGACGAGTTCGCGGCGGCGAGCGCGGCCTGCATGTCCGCCAGGCTGAGGCCGCGCGCCGCGAGCTGGTTCAGGTCGGCCTTCACCCGCACGGCGTATTTCTGCGTGCCGAAGATGAGGACCTGGGCCGCGCCGGGCAGCGTCGACAGGCGCGGGACGATGTTCGATTGCGCGAAGCGGTCCACGTCGGACAGGCGCGCCTGGTCCGAGCTCACGGCGAAGAACACGATGGGCTGGTCGGCAGGGTTGACCTTCCGGAAGCTCGGCGGGCTCGTCATCTCGGGCGGAAGCCGCCGCTGCGCGGTCGAGATGGCGGATTGGACGTCCAGCGCCGCCCCGTCGATGTTCCGGTTCAGGTCGAACTGAAGGACGATCGAGGTCTGGCCGAGAATGGAGGTCGAGGTCATCGTCGCCACGCCCGAGATCGTCGAGAACTGCTTCTCGAGGATGGACGCGACGGAGGCGGCCATGGTCTCCGGGCTGGCGCCCGGAAGCGAGGCCGAGACCTGGATGGTCGGAAAATCCACCCGCGGCACGGCCGCGACGGGGAGCTGCCGGTAGCCGAACAGACCGGCGGCCACGATGGCGATCATGACCAGGATGGTCATGACCGGGCGGCGGATGCAGATTTCGGAGATCATCGCTCAGCCCTCGTCAGCTGCGGCGCTGCGTTCCGGCCTCCGGATCGAGGCCTTTTGCGACCCCCTCGGACGCCTTGGCCGGCACGATCTGGACCTCGGCCCCGTTCACGAGCCGGAGTTGGCCGTCCACCACGACCTTCTCGCCGCCGCTCAGGCCGGACGCGATGACGCTCTCGTTGCCCACCGTGCGGGCGACCGTCACGGGGACGAGCTCGGCCTTGCGGCCGTCCCGGACAACAAACACGAAGGAGCCCTGCTGCCCGATCTGGACGGCGGCGGACGGCACCGCGACCGCGTCGGCCTCCACGCCGAGCACCACGCGGACGGACACAAAGGCCCCCGGCCAGAGCCGCTCGTCCGAATTGTTCATCAGCGCCTTGGCCAGCACGGTTCCGGTCGCAAGGTCGACCGTGTTCTCCGTGAAGGCGACCGTCCCGCTCGCGGTGCCGTTGCCGACGCGAGCCTCGACCCCGACCTTGCCGGCGTTCACGGCCCGCCGCAGGTCGGAGAACACCGATTGCGGGACCGCGAACGACACATAGATCGGATCGAGCTGGTTCACGGTCATGATCGGCTGCGTGTCGACGGCCTTGACCATGGTGCCGACCTTCAGGGCGATCGAGCCGATCCGCCCGGACACGGGGGCGCGGATCTCCGTGTAGGAGAGCAGGGCCGCAAGGTTGGCGCGCGCGGCCTCGTCCCCGGCGAGCTGCGCTTCCTGCACCTTCACGGCAGTCGCGGCGGTGTCGCGCTGGACCTCCGTCGATATCCGCTTCGCCAGCAGGTCCTCGGCCCGGGCGAAATCGCGACGGGCTTGCTCGAGCTGCGCCCGGTCCTTGGTGACGAGCGCGTCGGCCTGCGCGAGCTGGGCCTTGAGGGCCCGGTTGTCGAGCCTAACCAGCAGGTCCCCTTCCTTGACCTTGGCGCCCTCCGCGACCTCCATGTGGGTGATCTGGCTGTCGACCCGCGCCTTGACCTGGATGGAGGCGAGCGGCTGCACCGTGCCGACGGCATCGATCGTGACCGCGATCGGCTTCTTTTCGGCCGCAGTGAGGATCACGGGCACGGCCGCGGGCGTCCGGCGGCTCGCGGCCGCAGCCCGTCCCGCCCCGTCGCCGGAGCTGTGGGCGAGGTAGGGCGCCGCGGCCGGGACGCGCTCTGCCACGAAGCGGCTCGCCTCCTCGCGTTTCCACCAGAGGCCGGCGGCGGCGAGGAGTATCACAACCAGGACAACGCGGCCGCTCATGCCGATGCTCCCGAGAGTCGCCGGTTCGCGCCGGCGCGCAGGTCCGGATCCGGATGGGCGGGCTCGACCCAATGCGGTCGTGGTCTGCGCCCGCGTGGCGCCAGCCCGTTTACGATGAGGGCAGCAATGTCCGTGCCGGCCGCCTCGGCTGCGTCGCCGCCCGTCGCGGCCGCGCTCCACACCATGCCGAGGACAAGGCCGGCGACGCGCTCCGGATCGAGCGCGCGCAC
>JAQGJZ010000365.1 GCA_028290385.1 Enterovirga sp. | reverse complement strand
CCGCTTAGTCGGCATGAAGAGCCGCGGCATGTACGAGACGCCGGGTGGCACGATCCTGTTGCCGGCGCACCGGGCGATCGAGTCGATAACGCTCGACCGGGGTGCGGCGCACCTGAATGACGAGCTCATGCCGAAATACGCGGAGCTCATCTACAACGGCTTCTGGTTCTCGCCTGAGCGCGAGATGCTGCAGGCGCTGATCGACAAGTCGCAGGAGATGGTCACGGGCGAGGTGACCCTGAAGCTCTACAAGGGCGGCGTCCACGTGATCGCCCGCACCTCGCCGAACTCGCTCTACGACCAGGACCTCGTAACCTTCGAGGAAGGCGCGGTCGCCTACGACCACCGCGACGCGGCCGGCTTCATCAAGCTGAACGCCCTGCGGCTGCGCACGCTCGGCCAGCGGAAGAAGAAGCTCGGGGGCTGAGCGCCGCGACGATCGACCGGACTCGCCGATCGACCGTTTGCGGGTATGATCGGCAGCCGGGACAGGTGGATCAATGAACGAAGCTCTGAAGGCATTGATCGACAGGTCGCGCCAGGTGCCGATGCCGGCCGAGGAGCGAGAGGCCCAGCGTCGGAGCTTCGCGTACGGCAACACGCATTTCGAGAACCCGCACATCACGCGCGAGATGGTGGACGAAGCCGCCGCTCGCCTGAATGAGCCATCTCGGCCCGGCCAAGATGGCGAGCGCTGAGGGGCCGGAGCAACCTCAGAGGCGCCATAGCGTCCCGAAGAACGCGGAGACGCTGGCCGATCCCGCTCTCCGTGCCCGGCGGGAAGCCGAGAACGGGATCCGCCAGTTCGATCTCGGCATGCGGATCGTCGAGGATGCGCTCGCACGTGGCGAGCCGTTCAAGCTGCGACCATCTCAGCTTCAGGCCCTCCATCGCGAGGCGCTACAGGGCTTGAGCGAATGGGCAGGAAACTGGCGGCCTGCCGGCATCGAGATCGAAGGCAGCACCCACCGCCCAGTCGGTGCCCATCTGGTGCCGGAACTCGTGGAAGATCTCTGCGAGTACGTGAACGGTCATCGGGACAGGTCGCCGATCCATCTTGCCGCCTTCGTCATGTGGCGCCTGAACTGGATCCACCCTTTCACCGACGGGAACGGGAGAACGTCGAGGATCGCCTCCTACGTCGTCCTCTGCATCTCGCTGAAAAGTGTTCTGCGGGGGAAGAACACGATCCCGGACCAGATCGTGTTCAACCGAGGGCCCTACTTCGACGCCCTGGAAGCAGCCGATCGAAGCTCCCGGGCTGGAGCCCCCGACCTCACCAAGATGGAGGAACTGCTCGAAGGCATGCTCGCCGTGCAGCTGAAGAGCATGATGGAGGACGCGACGAACAAAACGTTCTGACGCCGGCTTCTGTCATCGCGGCGTCGTCCGGGTGTCGCGAGGGGTACAAGGCGCAGGGTCATTGGAGCCGCTCTCAACGAGCGGAGAATCCAATGGCGGGCAAAATTGAGCTGGGGCGCCGGCAACTGCTCCTCACAGGTGGCGCGGGTCTGGTTTCGGTCGCGGCCGGGATCGCCCGGCCGGCGATCAGCCGGGCCGGCGAGCGGCCGGTCCTGACGCACGGCGTGCAATCGGGCGATGCCGATACGAATTCCGGCACGGTGTGGACGCGGGCTGACCGGCCGTCCCGCATCACCTTCGAGATCGCGACCACCGAAAGCTTCAAGACGATCCATCGGGCGGTCGGCATCGACGCGCTGCCCGAGACGGACTTCGCCGCGAAGGCGCTGATCCGCGATCTTCCCGCCGGCCAGGACATCTTCTTCCGGGCGACAGCGCGGGACCTTATGGGCGGGGTTGCGAGCGAGCCGCTGGTCGGGCGCTTCCGGACGGCTCCGGCCGGCAAGCGCGATATCTCGTTCGTCTGGTCCGGCGATACGGCCGGGCAGGGTTGGGGGATCGACGAAACCCGCGGCGGCATGCGGATCTACGACACGATGCGGAAGCTCAGGCCCGACTTCTTCATCCATTCGGGCGACACGATCTACGCCGACGGCCCGATCCCCTCCGAGCAGAAGCTGCCCGACGGATCGATGTGGAAGAACATCGTCAGCGAGGAGGTGTCCAAGGTCGCCGAGACGCTCGCCGAGTATCGCGGGCGATACAAGTACAACCTGATGGATCAGAACCTGCGGGCCTTCAATGCAGAGGTCCCGATGCTGGTGCAGTGGGACGACCACGAGGTCACGAACAACTGGTCGTCCTCGAAGCAGCTGGCGGACGACAAGCGCTACAGCGTCAAGTCGGTGGGGCTGCTGGCGGCCCGCGGCATGCGCGCCTTCCACGAATACATGCCGATGTCCGCGTCCCCGGAGGAGGTCGGCCGCGTCTACCGCAAGGTTTCCTACGGGCCCTCGCTCGACATCTTCTTCCTCGACATGCGCACCTATCGGGCCGCGAACGGGGAGAACCGGCAGGCCGAGGAGGGGCCGGAGAGCGCCTTCCTCGGCGAGGAGCAGCTCCGGTGGCTGAGGCGCGAGCTTCTCACCTCGCGGGCGACCTGGAAGGTGATCGCGGCGGACATGCCACTCGGCCTCGTGGTCTTCGACGACGGCACGCTGAAGAAGCGCTCGGAGGCCATCGCGCAGGGTGACGGGCCGGCGCTCGGCCGCGAGCTCGAGATCGCGGCGCTGCTGCGCTTCATCAAGCACGCGCGCAT
>JAQGJZ010000364.1 GCA_028290385.1 Enterovirga sp. | reverse complement strand
TCGATCCCGAGAACCGCGCGTTGACGCTGACGCCGCCCCCAAAAGCGGTCGAGCTCACCTACGAGGCGCTCGGCGACGGTGTCACTTTCCTCAGCGAGCCCCTGGCCGAGGAGACGGAGATCACCGGCCCGTCCGCGGCCAAGCTGCGTCTGAGCTCCGACACCCAGGACGCGGACGTGTTCCTGGTGCTGCAAGTCTTCGACCCGGAGGGGACGGAGGTCGTGTTCTACGGCGCGCTCGACCCGCACACCCCGGTGGGCCAGGGCTGGCTGCGCGCCTCGCACCGCAAGCTCGATCCGGCCCGGACGCTGCCGTACCGGCCCTATCATACCCATGACGAGGTCCAGCCGCTCACGCCGGGCGAGCCGGTCGACCTGGACGTCGAGATCTGGCCGACCTGCATCGTCGTGCCGAAGGGCTACCGCATCGGCCTCTCGGTGCGCGGCAAGGATTATGTCTGGGCGGGCGCCGCGGCCTCGCTGTCCAACATGCGCCGCCCGATGACGGGCTGCGGCCCCTTCGTCCACGACGATCCGGACGACCGGCCGGAGCGCGTCTTCGGTGGTCGCAACACGCTGCACGTGGATCCGGCGACGCCGTCCTACCTGCTGCTGCCGATCATCCCGGAGCGCTGAGCGCTCCGGTCCCATTCTTCGCCTGAACAACAAGAGACTCGGGAGGACATCGTCATGATCACCAAAAGGATGCTCGCCGGCGCGGTCTGCTGGGCGGCGCTCGCGCTCGCCGGCCCCGCCGCGGCGGAAACCTATCCGCAGCGGACGATCACGCTGGTCACCGGCTATTCGGCCGGCGGCCCGAGCGACGTCGCGGCCCGCGCGATCGTCGACAGGATGACGGCCGAGCTCGGCCAGCCGATCGTCATCGAAAACGTCGCCGGCGCGGGCGGCATGGTTGGGGCCGCGCGGGTCGCGAAGGCTGCCCCCGACGGCTACACGCTGCTCATCCACCAGAACGGCCTTGCCATCGGCTCGCTGCTGTTCCCGCAGATGAACATCGATCCCCGGCGCGACTTCGCGGCGGTGGGCACGGTCAACACCAGCTTCTCCTTCCTGGCGGTGAGCAAGAAGGTCCAGGCCGATACGCTCGAGGCCCTGGTCGCCTGGGCCAAGGAGCCGGGCCGCTCGCTCCGCTTCGCCCATCCGGGCATCGGCACGCTCGCCCACCTGCAGGCGCTGATGTTCGTGAAGGCGTTCGGCATCCAGGCCGAGCTCGTCCCGTATCGCGGCGGCGCGCAGGCCATGAACGACGTCATCGCCGGCCATGTCGACATGGTGTGGGCGGCTCCGGCCACGGCCGCCGAGCTGATCAAGGGCGGCCAGATCAAGTCGGTCGCCTTCGGGGCGCGCCGGCGCTACGAGGCGCTCGCCACGGTGCCGTCCATCGCCGAGCTCGGCCATCCGGAACTCGCGCTCGACTTCTGGCACGTGCTGCTGGCGCCCGCGAAGACGCCGCCGGAAATCCTGCAGCGCCTGAATGCAGCGCTTCGCAAGACGCTGGAGGACCCGCAGGTTCTCAAGGCCTACGCGACGCTCGGCCTCGAGGCGTTCCCGCCGGAGCAGCGCAGCGGCGAGGCCGCCGCGAAGCTCGTGGCGGACGAGGTCCAGCGCTGGGAGCCGATCATCAAAGAGAACGGCATCAAGGCGCAATAATCTGCAGAGCGGCAGCAAGCGGCAGGAGACGCGACGATGACTCGAGCGGACACCCCGATCAACGGCACCTGCGAGCCCGACTTCGCAGCGGTCCGCGCGGAATTCGAGCGCAATTTTGCCGAGCGCGGCGAGGTTGGCGCGGCCGTCTGCGTCTACAAGAGCGGGCGCAAGGTGGTCGACCTCTGGGGCGGCCACAAGGACCTCGCCCGAACGCAGCCGTGGCAGGATGACACCATCGTCATCATGAACTCGGTCGCGAAGAGCATGTGCGCCATCTCCGTGCACATGCTGATCGATCGCGGCCTCGTCGATTTCGACGCGCCGGTCGCGACCTACTGGCCCGAATTCGCGCAGGCCGGGAAGGCCGGCGTGCTCGTGCGCCACGTCCTGTCGCACACGGACGGCGTTCTCTTCTGCGACCATGCCGAGCCGGGCTCCTGGTTCGACTGGGAGGCCCATATCCGCGCGCTGGAGAAGCAGGAGCCGGCCTGGGAGCCGGGCAAGGGCGGCGCGTACAACTCCGTCAACATCGGCTACCTGCTCGGCGAGATCGTGCGCCGCGTGACGGGCCGCAGCGTCGGCACCTTTATCCGCGAGGAGATCACCGGGCCGCTCGGCGCGGATTACCAGATCGGGCTGCGGCCGGACGAAGTGGCGCGCGTTTCCGACATGCACCCGAACCCCAAGAACGGCTTCTTTGCCATCGCGGGCGACGCCGAGACGCCGCTGGGCCGGGCCTTCAAGTCGGCCCCGACGATCGGTTATTTCCAGAACATCCGCGAGATCCGCGAGATCGAGGTGCCGTCCTTCGGCGGACACGGCAATGCGCGGGCGGTCGCGCGGGTTTATGCCATGCTCGCCGGCAATGGCGAGATCGATGGGATCCGGCTTCTGTCGGCGGAGGCGGTCGCGCGCGCATCCCAGCTCGTCTGGGAGCACGATTGCATCATGACGCGGCGGCCGCTGCGCATGGGCTACGGCTTCATGCACAACGAGACCGAGACCGCCCCGATGGGCGAGAACCGGGCCGCGTTCGGGCATACGGGCACCGGCGGCGCCTTCACATGGTGCGACCGGGACCGGGCGATGTCCTTCGCGTATTGCACCAACTTCCAGCGCGAGGGGCCCGGCATCGGCCCGCGCGGCGCATCGCTGTCGGTCGCGGCCGGCGGCGGCCCGCGCCCGTCCTGGCTGACCTGAAGCCGGCGGCGTCTCGACGCGGGTCCTCGGCACCTCGTTCCGCCTGCGCACGCGCCGTCCGTCCCCGGCCCGGGGTCTGGTGTCTCGGCGCTTGAAAGAACAATCGAGGGGGCGTGGGACGCCGAAACGCTCAATCTATTTTTGTAAGGAGCCTTTTGGCGTCCCCGCGATGCTCGCCCTCGTCATCCTCGGGCGCCTGCCCTCGGACTTGATCCGAGGGTGACGCGAGGACCCAGAGACACGAACACCACGTCCGGGTTGCCCCGGCACGCCGGCGATTTTGGACCGGACCTGCCGCTCTTCCGCCCTCCCGCCCGTTTCCGGGCGAAAGAACACTAGCCATGCTGCACTGGCGCCCGGGCCGTAATACCCGGAGGACGGCGCTGGTCCGGCTCCCCGAGTGCGGGTTCGCGAAACCCGCCCGCAGGCGCCGATCCCGCCCCACGTCACGACGCCTCATGAGCGCGCCCCTCGATGGACGAGACAGGCTGCTTATATTCCTAATAATCCGAGGTTGTCAAGCGGCCCCGAACACGGCGCAGCGCGCGCCGGCGCGCACCCTTTCGCGTGGGGAGAGGGCCCGGGTGAGGGTAGGGCCCGGGCAGCGTCGAGCCGCCGCTCAGCGCCCAATCAGTTTGTCCGGCACCGCGTCGCGGAGATCGGGGGCGTCCAGCCGCCGGTAGCGCGCCTGGATCAGACCGAACAGCCCAAACGCCGCAAGGCCGAGCGCGGTCGCGCCGAGCAGAACGGCGCCATAGGGCTGCTGGCGCAGTGCATCGAGCGCACCGCCCAGGCCGCGCGCTTCGGCCGAGCGCGCATGCCAGGCCGCGACGAGCAGGAACCCGCCGACGATGACGAAGACGACGCCCCGCGCCCCAAAACCGAGCTGCCCGGCCTTGCGCACCCAATCCTCATGCCCGGGCGGCAGGCGGAGGCGGTCCGTCACCCGGCCCTTCCAGGCGCGCCGAAGGTAGGACAGGCCGACCCCGACTATGACAAGCGCGACCGCTGCCGCGAGCCAGCGCCCGGCCGGCTGCGCCAGCAGCCAGCGCGTCCAGTCGCGCGCCGCCTGGTCTTCGCCCCCGCCACCGCCGCCGCGCCCGGCCGCCATCGCGACCGCCGAGATGGCGAGGCTGCCGTAGACGAGGCCGCTGATCGCGTGGGCGGCGCGGACCGCTAGCCCCTTCGGCTCGCTCCCGCGCTGGTCCGCGTCGGTCGCGGCTTCGACGAGGCGCCAGAGCGCAAAACAGGCGAGACCGAGCGCCAGGATCCCGACCAGCGCCCACCCGAAGGGCTGCTCCAGCAGCGCCGCGAGCGCGCTCCGACTGCCGCCCGTCCCGCCGCCCTGTCCGATGGCCGCGAGGACGGCCAGAATCCCGACCACGACATAGACGGCGCCCCGCGCCCCGTAGCCTGCCCGCGCCAGAAGCTCCACGCCCAAAATCCCTTGATGATCTCCGCGGCCCAAACAGTTCGGGAGGGGGCTGGTTCCCGGCGAGGGGGAGGCCACGGCCGCGGGGTGCGTGCTCCCCACCACCTGCGCTGCATCGGGCCCGGAGCCCCCACATACTCTCCCATAGTTCAAGACGTTAAGCATCGAATGGTCCGCTGCGGAACGGAGGGGCGGCCGAGCCGTTAGGCCAGCATGACGGCATGTGCCCATTCGGCAGGCACCCAGCGTGCGCCGCGGGCCATGCGTTCTTTTAGGAGGTCACCTTGCGACTTGTTCTCGCCGCGGCTGCCGCCGCTCTTCTTGCAGGCCCGGTTCTCGCCCAGACGACGGCCCCGAACACCACGGCGCCCGGCGCACCGGCGCGCACTGCACCCGGCACCGCCGCGCCCGGCACCGCTTCTCCCGGCACCGGCTCGCCCACCGGCTCCTCCAACCCGGCCGTGAGCACGGGCAACCCCTCCGGCCAGCAGCAGCAATTCGTTGCCGCCTCGGCGCTCGAGAAGGGCGCGAACTCCTTCACGGAAGGCCAGGCCAAGTCGCGCCTCGAAGAGGCCGGGCTGAAGAACGTGACGGACCTGAAGAAGGACGACCAGGGCGTGTGGCGCGGCAAGGCCATGCGCAACGGCAAAAGCGTGACGGTCGGCTTCGACTACAAGGGCAACATCGCCGCCCAGTAAGGCGGCGGCCCTGCGGGGCCGGCCCGATCGCGCCGCCACACGGCGGCTTTTCTCCCCTTTTCCAAGGATACCTGACATGGCCTCCAGAACGATCACCGCGATGTTCGATCGCTACTCGGACGCAGCCGAGGCCGTCGGCCGGCTCGAAGCGGCCGGCATCCCGCATGCCGACATCAGCATCGTGTCCAACGACGCGACCAAGCGCGACAGCTACAACACCACGGGCAAGGACCACGACGCGACCGAGACCGGCACCGGCACGGGCGCGACGCTCGGCACC
>JAQGJZ010000328.1 GCA_028290385.1 Enterovirga sp. | reverse complement strand
GCCCGGGTCGGCAGATGACCTGCGAGGTCGGTCGAGATCTGAGGCATGCAGCGGTCCCAAGGCGCCCGGACTGGTATACATTACCGCGCGGTCAGCCCGTGGAGTCGAGCCCGTACGTGAAAGGTGGGCAGGGGCTTTATGCACAAAGATACAGCACCGCATGCCCCGGATGGGAGCAGGTATGTATACATTTCGGTTTGACTAGTCCGAGCCGGCGCTTCACTCTGCTGACCGAGAAGCAAATGAAGGCTCCAGCGAGCCGGCTCCCCGGAGTCGGTCGGGGGCTTGGAGAGAACGTCATGAGAATCGGCGAGCTCGCTCCCGCAAGGCAGGGTGTCCCGGCATGAGCGTCGGCCTGAACATTCCCGTCGTGCCGACGCCCACCCTTGCAATCGCGGGCTCGGCCGATCGGTTTCCTGTCCGCCGGATCTATTGTGTCGGGCGCAACTACGTCGACCACATCCGCGAGATGAAGGAAGGTGACGAGCGCGACCCGCCGTTCTTCTTTCAAAAGCCGAGCGACGCGGTCGTGCCGGATGGCGCGACGATCCCCTACCCGCCCGATACTGCGGACTTCCAGTTCGAGATCGAGCTGGTGGTGGCGATCGGCGCGGGTGGCCGGAACATCCCGCTCGCGCAAGCGCTCGACCACGTGTTCGGCTACACGGTCGGCATCGACCTGACGCGCCGCGACCAGCAGCGCGATATGCGCGAGAAGATGCTACCCTGGGAGCGCGGCAAGGCGTTCGACGCTTCCGCTCCCTGCGGAGCTCTCCTGCCGGCGGCCCAGGTCGGGCACCCGGGCAAGGGCGCCATCACGCTGGACGTGAACGGAGCGGAGAAGCAGCGCGGCGACCTTTCGCAGATGATCTGGAACGTGCCGGAAATCATCGCGAACCTGTCCGCCTCCTACACGCTCGCCCCGGGCGATCTCATCATGACCGGTACGCCGGCCGGCGTCGGGCCTGTCGTGCCCGGCGACCGCATCCTCGGCCGTGTCGAGGGTGTCGGCGCACTGACCATCACCATCGGACCGCGCGAGTCCTGACATGCTGCCGACCGAACGCCTTTCCTATTCTGCGGTCTCCCAACGCCCTCCGCTGCGCCTGCCCGGTGGCGCCCGCATGGCCGTCTGGGTCATCGTCAACGTGGAGGAATGGGATCCGAACGAGACCATGCCCCGCACGGTGCTGACCCCGCCGGCGGGCGGCTCGCCGATGCCGGACGTGCCGAACTGGGCCTGGCACGAATACGGCAACCGCGTCGGTTTCTGGCGCATCCTCGACGTGTTCGACCGCCATGACGTGCCGGGCGTGCTCGCCATCAATGGCAAGGCCATCTCGAGCTACGAGCCCATCGCCCGCGCCGCGCTCGACCGGCACTGGGAGTTCATCGGGCACGGCTATAGCCAAAAGAACATGCAGAAGGTGGCCGACGAGCGCGAGGACATCCGCAAGACCAAGGACGCGATCCGCGCCTTCACGGGCCGCGATCCGCGCGGCTGGCTCGGACCCGGCCTGACAGAGACCTGGGAGACCCCCGACATCCTCGTCGAGGAAGGGTTCGACTACGTCTGCGATTGGGTGCTCGACGACGAGCCGGTCGTGCTGAAGACGCGCACCAAGCCGATCGTGAACGTGCCCTACACCCAGGAGTGCAACGACGTCGCCATGATGCTGATCCAGCATCACAAGGCGAGCGAGTACTACGACCGCGCCGTCGACCAGTTCGACCAGATCTACGCGGATTCGGAGCGTTCGGCGCGCGTCATGGCGCTGGTGATCCACCCCTACATCATGGGCGCGCCGCACCGGCTGAAGCATTTCGCCAGGGTCTTCGACCACATCAAGAAGCACGACGACGTCGTGTTCATGACGGGCGAGAAGATCCTGGACTGGTACCTTTCCGAGCGCCCGAACGCGCTCGCGGGCGCCTGACCGCGGCACCAGCCCTCAAGAATCGCACCCTCGATGCCCAGCGCGACCATCAAAGGCCTCCACCATGTCGCTGTCGCCGTGCGCGACATGGCGCGGGCGGAAGCCTTCTACATCGGCATTCTCGGGCTCGAGCCCTGCCCGGCAAAGCCGAACTGGCTCTCGGCCGGCCACGGCTACGACGTCCACCTCATGCCGCTGAAAGGGCCGGACGTGCCGCACAATGCCGCCAGGCATTTCACGCTGGAGGTCGAGCGGCTGGAGCAGGTCGCGTCCCTTCTGCTGCAACACGGCCTGGGGCCCTATCAGTTGACCGTCGATCAGGCACGCAGGCACGTCATCACGTCCGCTGACGACCCGCTCGATTTCGGCATTGGGACGATCTTCGTCGAGGATCCGGACGGCAACACCGTCGAGTTCCTGCAGACGGATCGTGGCATCTCGGCCGAGATCCTGGGCAAGGCGGCGGGAGGGCGCGCCTGATGGGCGTCAACCTGTTTCAGATCCTGAACGGGCTCACCTTCGCGGCGCTTCTGTTCATCGTGGCCTCCGGCTTCACGCTGATCTTCGGCCTCTTGCGCATCGTGAACCTGGCCCACGGCGCCCTCTACCTGTTCGGCGGGCTCGTCGGCTACACTGTCGCGAACGCGACGGGCAGCTTAGTCCTCGGCGCAGCCGCCGCGATGGCCTTCGTGGCCGCGCTCGGCATCGTGCTTGATCAGGGATTGCTGCGCTTCGTCCGCGGCGTGGAGCTGCGGCAGGTTCTGCTCACGCTCGGCGTCGCCTTCGTGCTCAACGACATCGGGCTCGTGGTCTGGGGTGGCGACACCTACACCGTGCCCGTGCCTGAGATGCTGCGCGGCGCGACCCGGCTCGGGACGATCTTCTATCCGAAATACCGGCTCTTCGTGCTGGGGCTCGGGATCGTCATCTTCATCCTGCTCTGGCTGCTCCTGAACAAGACCCGGCTCGGGGCGCTCATCCGCGCCGGCGTGGACGATCCGGAGATCGTCGAGGCGATGGGGATCAACATCCGGCGCGTGTTCCTCGGGACGTTCATGCTTGGGGCAGCCCTCGCGGGTCTCGGCGGGACCGTCGGCGGCGCCTTCCTGACGCTCTATCCGAGCGCAGATGCCGAGATCCTCGTCTTCTCGCTCGCCGTCGTCATCATCGGCGGCCGGGGCAGCCTTGCAGGCGCGGCCGTCGGCGCATTGCTCGTCGGGCTCCTCAACTCCATCGGGCAGGTGCTTTTCCCCGAGCTCGCCTACTTCGTGATCTTCGGCCCCATGGCGCTCATCCTGGCGTTCCGGCCGCTCGGACTCTTCGGAAAGACGGCCTGATGTCGGCCCCCCTCGCCTCCACACTCCCGCCCCTTGCGCGATCCATGTCGCTGTCGCGGATCCTCGCCTGGCTGGCCGTCGCAGCCGTTGTGCTCGTCGCCCTCCCCATGGTGCTGCCGAGCTACCAGGTCTCGATCGCGACGCAGATCCTGATCTTCAGCGTGCTCGCGATGTCGATCGACATCCTGGCCGGCTATGCCGGGCGCACGCCGCTCGGGCACGGCGCGATCTTCGGCATCTCGACCTACGTCGTGATCTATTGGACCGCGGGCCTCGGCATGCCGGTCTGGAGCGGCATGCTGCTCGGTGTGCTGGCCGCGACCCTGCTGGCCGCCGTGTTCGCGTTCTTCGCGATCCGCACCTCGGGCGTCTACTTCCTTCTCCTCACCCTCGCGCTCGGCATGATCGTGTGGGGCGTGTGCCTGCGCTGGACCAGCGTCACGGGCGGCGAGAACGGCCTGCGCGGCATCGGCCGCCCCGCCTTCCTGTCC
>JAQGJZ010000303.1 GCA_028290385.1 Enterovirga sp. | reverse complement strand
CGCGCTACGACCCGATCGAGGATGCGCCGGAGGACTAGGCGCCCCCACTTCATCGAGCATGCCTTGTACCTCGTGATCCTTGATGTCGACGGAACCCTCGTCGACAGCCAGAACCTCATTGTCGCCGCGCAGAGGCAGGCGTTCGCCGCCTGCGGCCTCGAGCCGCCGACGCGGCAGCGCTCGCTGTCCATCGTTGGCCTGTCCCTGGCGGAGGCGTTCACGGCGCTGGTCGGGCCGGCCGGCCCGATCGAGCAGCTGGCGGAGGGCTACAAGGCGGCCTTCGCGACGCTCCGGGCGGATCCGGCCTGCGTCGAGCCGCTTTTTCCCGAGGTCGAGGCGGTGATCGGCCGGCTCGCCCGGCGGGAGGACGTGCTGCTCGGCATCGCGACGGGCAAATCGCGCCGCGGCGTCGCGCATATCCTCGACCGGCACGATTGGCATTCGGTCTTCGCCACGGTCCAGACGGCGGACGATGCGCCCTCGAAGCCCGACCCCGGCATGATCCTGCAGGCGATGGCGGACACCGGCATCGGGCCCGACGCGACCTTCATGGTCGGCGACACCTCGTTCGACATGGCGATGGCCCGCGCCGCCGGGGTGCGGCCGATCGGCGTGTCATGGGGTTACCATCCCGTGGCGGCGCTCCAAGAGGCCGGCGCGGAGCGGATCATCGACCGGTTCGGTGCGTTGGAGGGGCTTCTTTCCCCAACGGCGGAGGCCGCCTGACATGGCCGAGGCGACGGGCGAAGCCCCCAAGCGCTTCTTCACCCAGGCCGGCGTTGCCGAACGCGAGGGCGGCTTCGTGCTGACCCTCGACGGCCGGCCGGCCCGCACCCCGGGCCGCGCCCCGCTCGCCTTGCCGACCCGCGCCCTCGCCGAGGCGGTCGCGGCGGAATGGGACGCGCAGGGCGCCACCATCGACCCCACCACGATGCCGCTCACGCGGCTCGCGAACTCGACCATCGACGGCGTCGTGCCGCGGGCCGACGAGGTGCGGGCGGACCTCGTCCGCTATGCCGGGTCGGACCTCGTCGTCTACCGGGCCTCCGAGCCCGAGCGGCTGGTGGCCGAGCAGGCCGCAGCCTGGGACCCGGTCCATGCCTATGCGCGCGATGCGCTCGGCGCGCATTTCCTCCTGAGCGAGGGCGTGATGTTCGTTCAGCAGCCCGCGGAGGCGATCGCGGCCGTCGAGGCGGAGCTTGCGCGCGAGCCGTCGCCCTTCGCGCTTGCCGCCCTGCACGTGATGACCACGCTGACGGGCTCGGTCCTGATCGCCATGATGCATGCCGCCGGGCGCCTCACGGTCGAGGAGGCCTGGCGCGCCGCGCATGCCGACGAGTTCTTTCAGGAAAGCCGCTGGGGCGAGGATTACGAAGCCTCCGAGCGGCGAAAGCGGCGGGAGGCGGAATTCCAGGCCGCCTCGCGGTTCCTGGCGCTCGCCCGCACCGGGTAATCCGGACCTGCGCGGGTTGCGCAGGCCCTCGTATCGGTCAGGCCGCCACCAGCGTCAGGATCGCGGAAGCCGCGCAGCTCGCGGCGACGAGGCTGAGCAGGACCGTGGAATACGGCGCCCGATAGCTGAGGCGGAGTTCACGCATCTCCGCGCGGATCGCTGCGTGCTGCTGGCTGAACGCGTAAGGGTGGGACATGGGAGCCTCCTCCGTCGCGAATGGGCCGCCCTTCGGCCCGCACCCAATCAAGCACGGCCCCACCCGGCCCGGTGTGCGCCGGAGCACCCGTGCGAAGCGCGTTTGTGGCGGCTGCCCGGCATGCTAGGGCGGCACGGATCAACGGACGGGATGGGCGCATGAAGGCGATGCTGGAGCTGTTGGGCGAGCGGCGGGCGGCGGCCCGGCTCGGTGGCGGGCAGCGCCGCATCGATGCGCAGCACGGCCGCGGCAAATTGACTGCGCGCGAGCGGCTGGAGCTGCTGCTCGACCACGGCTCGTTCGAGGAGTTCGACATGTTCGTGCAGCACGGCTGCACGGATTTCGGCATGGCCGACGTCAAGGTGCCGGGTGACGGCGTCGTGACCGGCTGGGGCACGATCAACGGCCGCACGGTCTTTGTCTTCTCCAAGGATTTTACGGTGTTCGGCGGCTCGCTGTCCGAGGCGCATGCCCGAAAGATCACCAAGATCCAGGACATGGCCCTGAAGGCGCGGGCGCCGATCATCGGCCTGTTCGATGCCGGCGGCGCTCGCATCCAGGAGGGCGTCGCGGCGCTCGGCGGCTATGGCGAGGTCTTTAAGCGCAACGTCATCGCGTCCGGCGTGATCCCGCAGATCTCGCTGATCATGGGGCCATGCGCCGGCGGCGACGTGTATTCGCCCGCCATGACGGACTTCATCTTCATGGTCCGCGACACGTCCTACATGTTCGTGACCGGGCCGGACGTGGTCAAAACCGTCACGAACGAGATCGTGACGGCCGAAGAGCTCGGCGGCGCAAAGGTCCACACGTCCAAATCGTCGATCGCGGACGGCGCCTATGACAACGATGTCGAGGCGCTGCTGCAGATGCGCCGCCTCGTCGACTTCCTGCCGGCGAGCAACACCGAAGGCGCGCCGGCCTGGGAGAGCTTCGACGACATCGACCGGCACGACGCCTCGCTCGACACGCTGGTGCCGGAGAACCCGAACAAGCCCTACGACATGAAGGAGCTGATCCTGAAGGTCGTGGACGAGGGCGACTTCTTCGAGATCCAGGAAGCCTTCGCCCGGAACATCATCACGGGGTTCGGCCGCATCGAGGGGCAGAGCGTCGGCTTCGTGGCGAACCAGCCGATGGTGCTGGCCGGCGTGCTCGACGCCGACGCTTCGCGCAAGGCCGCGCGCTTCGTCCGCTTCTGCGACGCCTTCAACATCCCCATCGTCACCTTCGAGGACGTGCCGGGCTTCCTACCCGGGACCGCGCAGGAATATGGCGGCCTCATCAAGCACGGCGCAAAACTGCTCTTCGCCTATTCGGAGGCGACCGTGCCGCTCGTCACCGTGATCACCCGCAAAGCGTTCGGCGGCGCCTATGACGTGATGGCCTCCAAGCATGTCGGCGGCGACATCAACTATGCGTGGCCGACGGCGCAGATCGCCGTGATGGGCGCGAAGGGCGCGGTCGAGATCATCTTCCGCGGCATGGATGCCGACGGCATCGCGGCGAAGACCAAGGAATACGAGGACCGTTTCCTGTCACCCTTCGTGGCCGCCGAGCGAGGCTATGTCGACGAGGTGATCATGCCCCACTCCACCCGCCGCCGCATCGCCCGCGCCCTCGCCATGCTGCGCGAAAAGACGGTCGAGGCGCCCTGGAAGAAGCACGACAACATTCCGCTGTGAGGGGTAGTCGGGGCGAGGTTCACCCCTCATCCGAGCCCGGCTGATTCCGGGCCACCTTTTCCCCGCAAGGGGAGAAGGGAGCGCGACGACGAGGGGGCATGCCGCACCGCGACGTCCTCATAGGTAGCGAAAGTTGCCAAAGTTGCCTGGCGCCCCTAATTATGAGCATGCTCGGGTGACGGGGAGGGCAGCACGGCAATGACCGATGGCAAGAAGTCCGCGCTCACGGGCAAGGCCAAGGGCCGCTTCCTCGACGTGGCTAAGGCCTATCGGATCAAGGACCCAGCGGCCTTCCTCCAAGGCGTCGCGTTGCCCAAGCGCTCACGCTTGTTCGTCGTCCCGGAGACCGCCGCCGCGGATGCCGAACTCCGGCGCGGCTGGCCGGTTGGGCGAGAGGGTTTGCGCAGTCGCGCAGTCGTCGGCGTGAAGACCAAGCGCGCCGTGGCTGCCCAGGCCTACGAACCCAGTGCACGCGCCAAAGCCATCCTGCGTGGCATCACCTACGCGGAGGAGGACCTGAAGGCCGCGGGCGGCACCTACGACATCGACGACGTACGAACCCTCTTCCGGGGGATCTCGCGGCAGGCGGTCGACAAGAAGGTCGCGGAGGGCAGCTTGCTGGCCGTGCCGGGTCCGAGCGGACGTCGGCGCTTCCCTGCGGCGCAATTCACCGACGATGGATCCGTGGTGAAGGGCCTCAAGGAAGTGCAATCCGCGCTGGGCTTCTCCAGCCAGTGGTCGGTGCTGAACTTCCTGGTCAACGAGCACGACCTGCTGGGCAATGAAACGCCCATAGATGCGCTGCGGCGGGGCGACGTCGCCCGGGTCGTCGAGGCGGCGAAGCGCTCGGGCGTGCACGGCGGGTGAGCCCGCCTCTACCGCCGCCGGATATCGAGGGCAGGAACCCGAGGCTGGTCACGATCACCGCGGGAGCAAGCCTTCACCGGTTCTATCCGAGAGGGCTCGAACCTCTTTCATGATCGGTCGGCCGAGGGGCGGCTCAACTCGCCGGACGGGAGCTACGCGTCCTCTACGCGGCCGAGCGTGCGCGCGGAGCGTTCGCCGAAACATTCCTGCGCACGCCCGGGCGGCGGATGATCGATCCGGGCCTACACGCGCGCAAGGCGTACGTGAGGCTTGAGGTCGCTCGGGGCATAACTCTGATCGACTTCGACGGCCCCGGTCTCGCCGTTTTGGGCGCTACGGCCGAGGTCATCCATGGAAGCGTTCCGTACGACTGTCCCCAAAGGTGGTCCGCCGCCTTGCACGCCCACCCGGCGCGCGTGGACGGGATCGCCTACTCCGCACGGCATGATCCGCACGAGATCTGCTACGCACTGTTCGATCGCGCCGCTGTGGCCATTCGCGAGAAGGAGCGCATCCTCGACCTCGACGCGGACTGGTTTTGGGCGTTGGCCGATGTCTATGCCGTTGCCCGTTCGCCCTAGGAGATTGTGCGCGGCAACAGTGCATCCGCTTCAACAGGGCTGGCTAGGCTGAACGACCGAGTTGGGCGCGAACGGAGCTAAACTGCGGACGTGTTGCTCCTCCGCTCCCCCACCCATCGCAGACCACCGCCCAAGCGCTCGCCATGTTGCGCGGGCGACCTCGTGCTGGATGCGACTCCGGCAGGCGGCGGCTGAACGGCTCGGCAGCCAAGTGAAACCGAGCGCCCCGTGAGCGCCACCGTCTTCCGCACGGGGCGAAGGACACGCGGCGGCGAGGTCTCGTCTCCAAGATCCTCAGTCGGCTAACTCGGTCTTAACTACCTTACGGTGTGGTCCGGCCACCCGCGCGTCGCGCGGGGCCTGCGTTTGGGGGAATTTTTCTTGCAAAGGCAGCACAGATGATTGGGCAGCATGAAACATAAGCTTGCGACGGCACTGGTCTCCCTCGCTGCCTTGGCGCAGTCTGGAGCTTCATTTGCTCAGGACGCCCGGATCCCCGACTTGAAGGGACGGTGGGTCGGAATGAGCCAAAACATCATGCTTGGGACGACAGTGCATCATGACGCCCCGCACCAAGGGCCCCGCTTGAGCTCCCTTGAGTTTGTCATCACCATTGAAGGTCAAGACGGTCGCCGCTTCTGGGGCAACGTGACGTCATCGCCGGCGAAAAAAGAGTCGGTGGTCGGCGTGATCAGCGCCGACGGGAAGATGGTGGTTGCTCAGGATGCCGACGGATTGGTTCAGGGCAGCATCGTCGATCAGGACACGATGGACCTCATCTACTCCCACGCCAACAGCAAATCGAGCGTTGCTGCCACCCTCTATATGAAGAGAGACAAGTAGCGCGTACCGCCCTTCATCGGGCGTAATCGCCAGCGACGTCTACGATGACGTCGCGACGTCTTCAGCCCCGGGCTTCGGCTCGGGGCTTTTCGTTTGTGTGTGCCCACCCCGACATGGGCAGTTCCGCTGTCCACCGATCGGTCTTTGGTGAGCTGACCCCTCATCCGACCCCGGTTGACGCCGGGGGCCACCTTCTCCCGCAAGGGGAGAAGGACGCGCAGCAGCGAGGTCTTGCCTCGGCACCAACACGCTGGCGCTCCACGGCACGCAGCGCTGAGGAGGTCGTGGTAGGAAAATAAGCATTGATGTTGCTCCAGAATAGGCTTATAGGCCTAGTCAGCTCTGGAGCCCTCGCCATGCCCTTCGCCCCCAAAGCCCCGATCGACCTGGCCCTGCAGGAGCGGATCCGGGTGGCGTATTACCTGGAGGGGCGGCCGATCGACGAGATGGAGGCTGTGGCGGGGGTCGGAAGGCGACGCTGTATCGCTGGTTTCACGCCTGGGGCTGGCCGCTGCGCAAGCCCATGCGGAGCCGCGGGAAGGGCGCGAAGGGCGCACCCGTGCTCGAACTCGGGGCGCAGGGCGCGAGCCCGGCCGCCCCCTCGGCCGCCGCGCCTGCCGACGGAGAAGGCTGGCGGCTGCCGGCTGGGCGCGAAACCCTGAAGGCCCGGCTCCGCCGTCTGGTCGCGCACCGGATCGCCGTGCTGGAGCACGAGACCATGTCGGGCGCGGCGATCGACCCGGAGGCGAATGCGCGGGCGATCGAGCTGAATGCCCGCACGCTCGCCACGATCGAGAAGCTGAACGGCGAGGCCGAGCTCTGCCCCAAATGCCGGGACGAGCCCCCGCCGCGGTCGTTGAACGAGCTCAGGGACGAACTGCGCCGGCACCTCA